>CAYHRV010000017.1:0-24809 GCA_964359165.1 uncultured Elusimicrobia bacterium | reverse complement strand
CAGGCGGTGCAGAACATGAACCTCATGCTGGGGTTCGATGAGACGGAGGGCCTCAAAGCCCCGGGGATATATCCATGAACGCCCACTTACCTCCCCCGCGGGGAGGCGAGTGCGTTCTGAGGGGGCTAAGTCCCGCAGTTGCTTGATCTTGGAGATTCTAGGAGAAAAATCATGACCACCTCGGTAATTTCTGGAAAATCGACCGGACTCCGGCATTTCGCCGATCTGCGGGACTGGGGCCGGGAAGGCGTGGAGAAGCTCGTCGCCCTCGCCCGAAAACTCAAGGCCGCGCCGCCCAAGGACCTCCCGCTCCGGGGAAAGTCCCTCGCCTTCTGCTTCATGAACCCCTCCCTGCGCACCCAGGTCTCCTTCGAGGTCGCGGCCGCCTCGCTGGGGGCCCATCCGGTGACGCTGTTCTTCGGCCAGGGGACTTGGAACATGGAGAGCCGCGACGGCGCGGTCATGGACGGCTCCGCCACCGAGCATCTCAAGGACGCGGTCCCGGTGCTCGGTCGCTATTGCGACGCGGTGGCCCTGCGCGCCTTCCCCTCGGGGAAGACCTGGGAGGAGGATAGAAAGGAGCCCCAGCTATCGCCTTTCCTGCGCTACTCCACGGTGCCGGTCATCAACATGGAATCCTCGCTGGGCCATCCCTGCCAGGGATTGGCCGACCTCATGACCATCCAGGAGCGCATGGATCCCCGCCGCAAGAAATTCCTGCTGACCTGGGCCCCGCATATCAAGCATCTGCCCTCGGCCGTCCCGCATTCCGCGGCGCAAGCCGCGGTGCTCGGCGGCATGGACCTGGTCCTCTGCCGGCCCGAGGGCTATGACCTCGACGGGGAAGTCATGGCCTGGCTCAACGAGGAGAGCGCCCGGCGCGGCACGAAGGTCCAGGTCACCGACGATCCGGAAAAGGCCTACGAGGGAGCCCATGTGGTCTACGCCAAATCCTGGGGAGCGCTCTCGAGCTACGGCACGCTTCCTCCCCAAGACGCCGCCTTCCGCGCCCGCTGGCGCGTGAGCGCCGAGAAGATGCGCCGCACCGAGGGTGCCCTGCTCATGCACTGCCTGCCCGTGCGCCGCAACCTCGAAATCGACGACGCGGTCTTGGACGGCCCCGGGTCGGTGGTCCTCGACGAAGCGGAGAACAGGCTGCATACGGCCAAGGCCGTGCTCCTGGAGCTTTTGGGAGGTCTGAAGTGACCGACCACGGCGTGACTCTGCTCCAAGCCGTTCCCTATGTCCGGATGTATAAAGGCAAGGTATTCGTGGTGAAGGTGGGCGGTTCCACCCTCCTCCGAAAAGACCTTCTAGAGGGGCTGGCCGTGGACCTAGCCTGCCTGCATCATCTGGGGATGAAGGTCGTGCTCGTGCACGGCGGCGGGCCCCAGGCCTCGGAACTCTCCAAGCGCCTGGGGCTCGAGCCCAGGCTGGTGGCCGGCCGCCGCGTCACCGACGAGAAAGTCCTGGACGTGGTGAAGATGGCTTTCGGCCTGCTCAACACCGACCTGACCGCGGCCCTGTGCGCGCACGGGGCCGGGGCCGTGGGCCTCACCGGGGTGGGCGCGGGGCTCATCCGGGCTCGGCGCAGGAGCCCGGTGCGCGTCTCCCCGGGACCGGGAGAGGCGCCCATCGAGGTGGACTACGGGCTAGTGGGCGACGTGGAAGCCGTGGAGCCCTCGCTCCTATCGCGCCTCCTCGAGGAGGGACGCCTTCCCGTGCTCTGTCCGCTGGTCTCCGACGGCAAGGGCTCGGTCTTCAATCTCAACGCGGATACCCTGGCCTGCTCCGTGGCCCAGGCCTTGGGGGCGGAGAAGCTCCTGTTCTTGACGGACGCCGACGGGGTCCTGCGCGACGCCGCCCGCCCCGAGACCTTGGTCTCCTACGCGGACATCCCCGAGATCGAGGCTTTGCGCGACGAGGGCCGCATCTCCGGGGGGATGCTCCCCAAGGTGGAGGCCTGCATCGGCGCCCTGCGCGGCGGGGTGCGCAGGACGCACGTGCTCAGCGGCCTGCGCCGGGGAGGGCTCTTGACCGAGGTGTTCACCAACGCGGGATGCGGGACGCTCATCGTCGACAGGCGCGAGAGGGAGGTCTATCAGGTGGAACGCGTCCAGGAACCGGTCCCTTGACCCTTTCCGCGCTCGAGCTTCTCTGCGAGCTCGTGGCCATCCGCTCCGAGAGCGGCAACGAGGCGGCGATCGCCTCCCATCTGGAGGAGGTGTTCTCGGGCTTGGGCTGGGAGCCAAGGCGCTCCGGCCGGAACGTGTACGCGGTGCTCGGCTCGGGCGCTCCGACCTTGCTGCTCAACTCCCATACGGATACGGTGCCCGCCGGAGAGGAATGGACGAAGCCCGCGTTCTCCGCCCTGCGCGAGGGGGGGCGGGTTTACGGGCGGGGCGCCAACGACGCCAAGGGTCCTTTGTGCGCGATGATACTGGCCGCGGCTCAAGCCTATTCCAAGGACGCGCCCAAGGGGCGCGTGATCGTGGCCGCCACCTGCGAGGAGGAGATATCCGGGGCGGGGCTCTCGTCTCTACTGCCGGAGCTGCCCAGGCCGGACGCGGCCGTGGTCGGCGAGCCGACCGGCCTCGCGCCCGCCGTGGCGCAAAAGGGGCTTCTCGTCCTCACCGTAGAGGAGAAGGGACGGGGCGCCCACGCGGCCTGGGGCGGGGGCGAGAACGCCGTCCTCAAGGCGGCGCGGTCCGTGCAGGCTCTTTCGGAACTCCGCTTCGACAAGACGCATCCCCTTCTGGGCCGGCCCTCGCTGGAAGTGACGCAGATCGAAGGGGGGACGCGCCACAACGTGATCCCGGACCGCTGCCGTCTGATCCTGGATGTGCGCACCACCCCGGCCTACTCGCCCGAGGAGATCGTGGAGCTCGTCCGAGCGAAGGTCTCGGGAGAGGTCGGGGTCCGCTCCAAGAGGCTCAAGGCCATGGACACCGATCCCGCCCAGCCCATCGTCCGCGCTGCCCTGGCCGCGTCGCCCGGCGTCGTCCCGTTCGGCTCTCCCACGGTCTCCGATTGGGTGTTCCTAGAGGGCATCCCGGCCGTGAAGGTCGGGCCTGGGGACTCGCGCCGCTCCCATACCCCGGACGAATACATCGAGGAAGCGGAATTGGAGGCAGGCGTGGGATTCTATCGCGGGCTCATCAAGAACTACTTCGAGCTGGTGAAGGGATGAGGAAGGCACCGCCCCCCGCCCCCCTCGCGAGAGGAGAACGACAGCGCTCCAGGGACGGCGGGCCCTTGCCCGCCGCCAAGCGGCTCTGGCAGCTTCAAGAGGCGCCGGACCCGGTCGTGGAAGCGTACACCACGGGCGAAGACCCGGCGCTCGATAGCGCCCTATTGCGCTACGAGGCCCTCGGGACCCTGGCTCACGCGCGCGGCCTGGAGCGCATCGGGATACTCAGCCGGAAAGAATGCCTCTCCCTGAGGAACTGCTTTCGGACTCTTCTGCGCCGCGAAGGGTTCACGATACTGCCCAGCCAGGAGGACATCCACACCGCGGTGGAACAGCATCTGACGGCGAAGCTCGGAGAACTGGGGCGCAAGGTCCATGCCGGGAGGAGCCGCAACGACCAAGTGCAGACGGATATCAGGCTCATGCTCAAAGACAGACTGCTCTCCATTCACGCGGCGGCCGTGTCGGCCGCCAGGCGATGGGCGCGTTTCGGGGAGCGTCATCGCAAAGCGCTCATGCCGGGCTATACCCATCTTCAAAGAGCCATGCCCACTACCGTCGGCCATTGGGCCGCCTCGCACGCGGAGGCTTTGATCGAGGGCTGCCGGGGCCTGCGTTGGGCCTTCGAGGAAGCCGACGCCTGCCCGCTCGGGAGTGCGGCGGGGTTCGGGGTGACCTTGCCCCTGGACCGAGCTTTCGTCGCGCGGCTCTTGGGCTTCTCCCGCATCCAAAGGAACACCCTGCGCGTCCAGACCTCCCGGCCCAGGCTGGAGGCCGCGGCGCTATCCGCTCTGGCTCTCCTGGCCCGGGACTTGGGGACGCTCTCTTGGGACATCTGCCTCTTCTCCACCGCGGAGTTCGGCTTCATGTCCTTGGACTCGGCGTTCACCACGGGCTCCTCCATCATGCCGCAGAAGCGCAACCCCGATGTCGCGGAGCTCACCCGCGCCCGGGCGGCGCTATTCCCCGGGTGGCTCTCCCAGGCGCTCTCCCTGGGACAGCTCCCCTCCGGCTATCACCGGGACTATCAGATGACCAAGGGCCCCTTGCTCCGGGCCTTGGGAACGATGGGGGAGATGCTCGAGATCGTCGGCCGCATCCCCGCGGCCCTCACGGTCCGGCCCGAGCGGTGCCGTGCGGCGGTGACCGAGGATATGCTGGCCGCCCAGCGCGCCATGGAGCTCGTGCGCTCGGGAGTCCCTTTCCGCGAGGCCTATCAGCGCATCGCGGCGCAGTCGCGCAAGCTCGGCGAGCCCAAGACGGCCCGCGCCCCCGTCCTGCCCAAATTCCCGGGCTCCCCCGGGAACCCCGGCTGGGCCGCGATGGAACGGGATGCCGCGCGGGAACGGTCCTGGGCCGCGCTCCGGCGCGCCGCGCTCGATAAGGCCTGGAACCGCCTGCTCTAACCTGGGTTCTTCAGTTGGATCGCTGGATTCGACTCAAGATGCCGGGACATTTCCGTGCGGAATTCCTCGACCGTACCGCAGCGGGTACGCTCTCGGAATTCCGCGTCGAACTGTCCTCGGTCTCTTGAGTCTCGGTCCCACGCGCCCAACTGAAGAATCCCAAGGCCTCCGGATCGATGCCGCCGCCCTCTCCGGGAGCGGAGCACGACCGCCCTTCGAGGACGGCGGCCCCCTGGCCGCCGCGAACGGAGAGCGACCGATGGACCGCGCCCGACTCCTACTGGCCACGTGGCCAGTAGTTATGTTGCATTTCGCCCGCGCCGCGAGCGCTCCCTGATGATCGTTAGGCTGCGCGGCTTAAAACGCGCGGCTTCGGCTTGACGCTCTATTCGTTTTCGGCCGTTCGGGCCGGAGCGTCGGCCCGGCGCTTCACGCGCTTGCGAGGACGGGGCTGATCCCCCTTCCGCCCGGGATACCGCCGTTGGAGCCTGTCGCGATCACCTTGCTCCCGGCCGAGATCCTCTCCAAAACGCCAGGTCACGCTGAATCTGTGTGAGGCGCCCAGGTCTCTATAGGTGGTACCCCGTGGAATGTCAATGAGACGGCATGACGCGCGTCCGACGGAAACATGACGCGTGTCCGGGGAAGATTATTGGCCGGCAGAGAGGTATAATCACATCGATGCGTCCCTTGCCTTTCCTCGGCCTTAATGACCCGGTCAGCAGCATCTCGCATTTCGCCGCGGCGGGCATCACCCTCTATGCCGGCTACCGCCTCATCTTAAAGACGCGCCTCAACGGGTTCCGCGTCGGGGCCTCCCTGCTCTACGTGTGCTGTCTGCTCTTCCTCTTCGCCATGAGCGGGACCTATCACTCGCTGGCGCCCGGGCCCTGGCGCGACTTCTTCCGCCGCCTCGACTACATGGCCATCTGGCTCGTCATCGCGGGTTCCGCGACGCCCATCCATATCCTCCTGATGAAGGGGCTCTGGCGCTGGGGCATGCTGGCGCTCTTCTGGGCCGGGGCCCTGACCTGCCTGGTCCTCGTCGACGCCTACTTCAAGGACCTCTCTTATTGGGCCATCGTGGGGCTGTACATGAGCGTCGGCGGGATCGGGACCATATCGGCCTACCGGCTCCACCAGAAATACGGGTTCAAAAAACTCGTGGTGTTGGGGCTCGGCGGCCTGGCCTATGCCGCCGGAGCGGTGATCGACGCGGTGGAGAGCCCGAACCTCATCCCCGGCGTCTTCGGCCCGCACGAGCTTTTCCATCTCCTGGTGGTCACGGGCGCGGCCTGCCACTATGTCTTCATCTACGGCTGGGCCGACGCGCGCATGAGGAAGGTCAACGCCTTCCTTCAGGCCTGGAAGAACCGGCGAGGGGCGCGCCCCTCGCCCGCGTCCCTTCCCGTCAAAGCCCAGGCTTCAGCGGAAAACTGAGCAGTTCCGTGTGAGTCGGCCCCAGGCTGGAAAGCCTGCTTTCAAAGAGGATGATCCGCTCCACCCTGACCCGGGCGCCGGGCGCCCCGTCCTTCATCGCCTCCGCGAATACTTGATGGTTTACCGGGCCGCGCTGGCGGCCGAGCGTAAGGTGGGCTTTATACGGCTGCTCGGCTTCCTTTTGTGCGATGAGCCCGGCGGCAAGGAGCTTCCTATTAAGAGATAGAGCAAGTTCACCGAGGCGCTCCGCGCCTTCGGTGGTCCCCATCCATAGGATGCGCTTTCCGCGATGCTCGAAACAGCCGAGCCCTAGGAACGCCAAGTCGAAGGGCTCATGGCCCTGCGCGGCAGCGCGCAGGGCCGATTCAACCTCGGGCAGGCGGGCTTCTGGGGTTTCGCCTAGGAAGCTCAGGGTGAGGTGAATATTCTCGGGCGCCGTCCATTTGAAGTCCAGCCCGCGGCGGGAGAAATCCGCGATGACGCGGCTCGCGCACTTCCGTAGTTCCTCTGAGATGGGGACGGCTATGAATAGGCGCATCGCTCCTGACGCCTCAGCCCACCGCCTTCAAGATACAGTCCCACTCTCTCGCGGTGACCGGCTGTACCGACAGCCGTCCCCGCGTGAGGAGTACCATGTCCTTGAGCGCGGGGATGGCCTTGATCCGGTCCAGGCTCAGGGGTTGGGGAAACTCCTTTAGAAAACGCACGTCCACCTGCGACCAGCGGGACGCGTCCTCCGGCGAGGTCGGGTCCGGATAGGCCTCGCGCGCGATCTCCATGATCCCGACCGCGGCCGGAGGGCGCGCGTTGGAATGGTAGAAGAGGGCCAAATCGCCCTTTCGCATCGCGCGCAAGTAGTTGCGCGCCTGATAGTTGCGCACGCCGTCCCAGCCCGCCGTGCCTTTCAGGCGCAGGTCCGAGATCGAGAACGCTTCCGGTTCCGACTTCATCAGCCAATGGTTCATGGGGTCTCACCTGCTGAACTTGAGGTCGCAAAATGCGACCTCAAGTTCAGCGTGCGTTCATGGTCCGGTCAAATATAAGAAGTATTCCACGTTGCCTTTGGGGCCATGGACAGGGCAATCCATCCAGCCGCGCTCGATGAGGCTGACCCTGCGCGCCGCGGCGCGCACGGTGTTTAATGCCTCTATGCGGTATTCTTCTTTGCGCACCACTCCTTTAGGCGCTTTTTTGGCCCCTACCTCGAACTGAGGCTTCACCAGCGCCAGTATCTCGAAGGGGCTTTTCATGCAGGGCGGGATGAACGGCAGGACCTTGGTCAATGAGATGAAGGAGACATCCACCACGGCCAGGTCCGGCCTTTCGGGGGGCGGCCCCAACCGGTCCGGTGCGAGTTCCCGGGCATGGGTGCGCTCGAGGTTCACCACGCGCGGGTCGGAGCGCAAGGAGGCGTCGAGCTGGGAGCGGCCCACGTCCACGGCCCAGACGCGCAGGGCCCCTCGTTTCAGGAGGCAGTCGGTGAATCCCCCCGTCGAGGCTCCCAGGTCGAGGGCCGTGCGCCCGGCGGGGCTCACGCCGAAAGCGTCCAGCGCCGCGGCCAGCTTGAGTCCGCCCCGGGATACGAAAGGGACGGGGTCGGGCTCGATATGGATCAGGGCGTCTTCGGCAACCTGCTTTCCGGCCGTGGGCCGCTCGCAGCCCGCGAGCTTCACTTTCCCGGCCAGGATGGCCGCTTGGGCCTTGGCCCTGCTCTGGAAGAGGCCCCTTTCCAAGAGCAACTGGTCCAGTCTCAAGCGCATCCGCCCATTATGTCCGATATGGCCCCGTAGCGGCAACAGGCTATAAAACCGCTACAATCCCAGATCATGACCGAGCATGGCGCAGGAAATGGTCGCATCCGAGTCAGTCGGGGAGCGACCATGGCCAAGATGTTGCCAAAGCGGGCGATCACATGAACCAAGAGATCGGCCGATCGTCTTTTCTGGACGATTGGAAATTGCCCTTCGCGGTCGTGATCGTCATCGCGCTGGTCTTCGGTGGATACGAGGTCGCGGAACGCCTGTGGCTCCCCGACGCGGACCCCGCGCTCCTCCATAGGCTCCATCTCCTGCGCGGCATGGGCTCGACCGTGACGGCCTCCGCTCTGGTCATTTTCCTGCTTAAGCGCCGGAGGGAGCGCATCTTTCCCAGGGAACTCGGGGTCGTCTCGGTCTCCGAGGGCATCGGGGAGCACATCGCGTGGTTCATCCAACTGCGCTGGCTGGCCGCCATCCTCACGGCGGTCGCGGTATTCCTTTCCCAGCACATCCTGCATCTGCTCCCCGCGGAGGTAAGTCTTCCGCTATGGCTGGGGGTCGCCGTACTGTGGCTGATCAATACGGCGTTCAACCGGTCGAGGGGCGGGTTCCTGAACATCCGCTCCTATCTGCTCTGGCTCATCGCCACCGACGTGCTCATCCTCACGCACCTGCTCCACTTCTCCGGAGGGCTTGAGAACTCCCTGTTCTCCATCTACGTATTCCATGTCATCATCTCCGGGATACTCCTATCGAGGGAGGACGCTTGGCGCGTCGCGGCCCTCATCGCGGCCCTTTTCCTTCTCCTGGCCTTCGGCGAATATTCCCGGCTCCTCTCCCATTATACCCTGGCCGTCTTCCCCCACGCGCATCACGGCCACGGCGCCTCTCACGCATCCCACCAGCTTTCCTTCGTGCTCGGGGTCTGCGGGTCTTTCCTGCTGCTCCTGGGCTGGACCACGCATTTTACAACCGCCATCATGGGGCGCCTGCGGGAGAACCACCGCCGCCTGCTCCAGACCGAAAGGCTCGGCGCCCTCGGCCAACTCGTTGCATACGTCGCCCATGAGGTCAATAATCCGATCGGGATCATCTCCACCCGCATGAAATTGGCCAGGTCCGGCTCGCCTGAGTATGCCGCCCCCGAGTTCCTCCGGGAAACCCTTGAGATCGTGGACCGGCAGTCGGCGCGCGTGGCGGACGTGGTCCGCAGCCTCCTCAACCTCTCCAAGCCCCAGCTCCAGCCCAAGACCCCGGTGAACCTCAATGAGCCTTTGTCGGAAGCGGTGTATCTCCTCTCGGGGCGCATCTCCGGCGCCGGCGTCGCCTTGCAGGAGGGCCTAGCCGACTCCTTGCCCGCGCTTCCCTCCCGATACAACGACTTGATCCATATCTTCCTCAATCTCCTCAACAACGCCGTGGACGCCATGCCCAACGGAGGATTGCTTCGCGTGGAGAGCGGCTGCGCCGGCGGCTGGGTGCATGTCCGGGTCTCGGACACGGGTCCGGGAATCCCCCCGGAGGAGCTCTCTAGGATGTTCACGCCTTTCCATACCACGAAGTCCCTGGAACGGGGCACGGGGCTGGGCCTGCCCATCAGCCTGGCCCTGGCGAAATCCCTGGGCGGGGACATAGGAGTCGAGAGCTCCCTGGGCCGCGGCAGCAGCTTCACGGTCCGTTTCCCGGCCCCATGAGCGCCAAGATCCTGCTCGTCGACGACGAAGCCGACATGCTTTCGACCTGCGGCGCGGCCCTCTCCCACGAGGGTTGGCGCGTCTTCCCGGAACAGCGGGGGGATGCGGCGCTGGAGCGCGTCAAGGAAGAGAGTTTCGACCTCCTCGTGGCCGACATCAGGATGCCGGGCCTCACCGGATTGGAACTGCTCAAGGCCGCGAAATCCTCGGATCCGTCCCTGCCCGTCATCATGATCACGGCCTTCCCGGAGTTCGATTCGGCGCTGGAAGCCCTGCGGGCCGGGGCCATGGATTTCGTGCTCAAGCCCTTTCATCCCGCCGACCTCGTCTCCCGCATCCGCCGCGCCCTCGAGGAGCGGCACCTTAAGGACGAGAACCGCCTTCTGGCCAGGCACGTGGCGCGGGAATACGTCCCCGTGGAGATCGTGGGAAAAGCTCCCTCCCTGCTCAAGGTCGTCGAGCTGGCCGACAAGGTCGCCGCCACCCCCGCCGACGTGTTCATCCTGGGAGAGTCCGGCACCGGGAAGGAGCTCATCGCCCGCCGGCTCCACGCCCGGTCCAATCGGAGCGGCCACTTCGTCCCGGTGGACTGCGGCGCCATCCCGGAGAATCTCCTGGAAAACGAGTTCTTCGGCCATGAACGCGGAGCCTTCACCGACGCGTCCCGGGCCTCGCCGGGGCTCATGGAGCTGGCCGACCGCGGCACCTTCTTCCTCGATGAGGTCTGCGAGCTTCCTCTCTCCCTGCAGGCCAAGCTCCTGCGCGCTCTGCAGGAACGGCAGATCCGGCGGGTGGGAGGCCGGGAGATGCGCGGCGTGGACTTGCGCATCATCGCGGCCACCAATAGGGACGTGGAAGCGGAGGTCAAGGCCGGCAGATTCCGCGATGACCTCTATTACCGCCTCAACGTGATCTCCCTGCGCCTGCCTTCGCTCAGGGAGCGGAGCGAGGACATCCCCCTGCTCGCGCGCCATTACCTTCCGCGCATCTGCCGCGAGATGGGCAGGGCCGTGTCGCGCATCGAGGAGCCCGCCGCCGACATCCTCACGCACTATGCCTGGCCCGGGAACATACGCGAACTGATCAATGTGCTCAAGAAATCGGTCCTGCTCTGCGAGGGGGAGACCCTTGCCGCGTCCGACCTGCCGGAATTCCTGGTGGCCGCCGCCCTTTCCCGGCCGGAAGGCGAGGGTCCCGCGGAGGCGGCCGCTTCTGGAGACCCAGCCTCCACGAAGGAGGAAGGTTTCGCCTCCATGAAAAAGAGGCATCTCGACTCCTTCGAGAAGGAGTTCCTCGAAGCCGCGCTCAGGCGCCGGCACGGCAACGCCAAGGCCGCGGCCGAGGACTGCGGTCTGCCGCTGAGCAACTTCTATTGGTATCTCAAGAAGCACGCCCTAAGCCCCCAATCCTTCCGCTGATCTTCCAATAGACCTGAATCCGTTTCCAAGCCGGTTGAAAACGGCGGGCTTCATCCGCGTTTAATCCTTATTTAATGCGCGGTCTTCCCGGCCAAGGCGTTGCGCATGTATTCCCGGATGTTTTCGCACCCGCGGGGTGCGGTCAGCCGTTCCATGGAGGGAATGATGAGTCAAAGAAGGGGCCGGTTCACTGCGGTATTCGCGCTGGCGGTTCTGGCGGCGGCTTGGGTGCTGCCGCCGTTGAGCCAGAAGATATTGGGCTTGTGTCCGGTGCGGCCGGGCGCGGTGGCGCAGGCGCAGGCGGTGCCGGCCTTCTCCAGGAAATACGGCATCAGCTGTTCCCAGTGCCACGCTGCCTATCCGCTCCTCAACGACTACGGCCGTGAGTTCAAGAACAACGGCTTTGTCCGGGAGAGAGCGAAAGAAGAAGGAGTCCGGATCGAGGCCAGCGACATGATGCTCCCCAAAGATTTCCCCTGGGGGGGGCTGGTCAAGGCGCGGCCGATCGACAAGCAAAAATCAAGCGGGACTCCCCGGAAGATCCAGAACAGGGCCCTTCATGAGCTGGAGCTGTTCGTGGCCGACGGAAGCGTGGCCAAGAACTTCTCCTACTTCACGGAGATCGAAGCGGAGGACGACGCCGGGACGGGGTTCGAGATGGAGGTCGCGGACCTCTCCTTGGGCTACCACCCGAATCCGTATTTCAATGTGATAGCCGGTTTCGGCGACTTCCTGCACCGCGTCGACCCGTATCAAACGCTTGCCCACAGCGGCTGGACGCGCCGGGCCAGCGACGCTCGAACCCTGCTCATGCTGGACCAGCAGTACCTGGCCTTGCGGGGTGAGTTGAGTCGGGAGGGGGTAGGGGCCCTGGGCTACGCGTTCGGAGTCGGAGGGGGAGCGGCCGCCGCGACGGCCGGCACCAAGGCCCAGGAGGGCTACGGCCCGCCGAACTACAATGTCAGGCTGGTGGCCGACACGCTTAAGGGGCTGGCCTTGGGCGGCTACTTCCAGTATGGGAAGGATGACCTGACGAGCAAGAACGAGACGGGAACGCCGATCAACAAGATCCAGGCCTTCGCCGTGGACGCCCTGGCGGAGTTCAAGGATTTCGGCATCCGAGCGGCGCTCATGAGCGCCAAGAAAGAGGCGGACGCGACCGGGGTGCTGAAAGCGGACAATACGGGAGGATACGGCGAGGCGTTCTATACCTTCAAGAAGAATGAGCGCCCGTGGATCGTCCCCCTGGTCCGTTTCGACAGCGTCAAGGATAAGTTCCTCGACAGGAAGCAGAACCACCTCGTCGCCAGCTTGGCTTATTACCCCATGGAGAACGTCCGGACCTTCGTGGAGTATTACGATGAACTCTCGGACAATAAGGCGGGCGTCAAGCAGACGAAGGACACCCGCTGGACGGCGCAGGTGGAGTTGGGCTTCTAGGCCGTCGGACTCTTGGACCGCCGCGGGCGAGAATGCGTCCGCCCGCGGCGGTCCGGCCGGCGCGGCGCGCGTGGAAACAGGCGGGGCCCCCCAAGAGCCCTTGCCGGCCTCCGTGAGCGCGCGCCCCGATCCCGAGACATCGGGGAAGCCCGTTCCGTGTTCGGGGCCGGCCGCACCGATTTGCCGCAAAGGAGGCTTTGTATGAGGGGGAATAGGGAAATCTTCTTGAGCCTGTGCTTTGTGTTCGGACTCGCTGTTTCAGCCGCCATCGCTCAGAACGAGGCCAAGAAAGAGACCGCCAAGGACGAGGCGGCGAAAGCCGGCGAAAAGGAGTTCCCCTGGGACAAGGGGCCCATTGAGATAGACGTCTCAAAATATCCCCAGGAACAGCAGGAAAATTACAAGACTTTCGCCGTGCGGTGCTCCAAATGCCACACCTTGGCGCGAGCCGTCAATTCGCCCTATGCCTTGCCCGAGGAGTGGGACCCTTATGTCAAGAAGATGCAGAAAAAGAAGCGTTCCGGCCTCAACGCGAAAAGCGCCACGAAGATCATCGACTTCCTGATCTACGATTCCTCGGTCCGCAAGAAGGAGCTGATCGATAGGAAACTCAAGGAAAAGGAAGCGGGGGGCAAGTAGGCCCCGACGGCGATGAAAGACGCGGGAGCGCTCGGGCTGATCGTTTTGGTCGCGGGCGCCTGGGCCGGCATCTTCGGGTTCTACGGCTTCCTGGGCTGGCGGGCGCGGTTATGGAGCCCCCGGTGGGCCATAACGCCCACGACCCAGGCATTCGCGGCGGAACCGGCCGGGTCCGAAAGCGCGTGGGATAAGGACATCCTCCGGGGACGCCGCATCTACCGGGCCTTGCGCTGCGGGGTCTGCCACGGCCCCCAGGGCCGGGGCGGGGTCAAGAACCCGAACGCCGACCCCGAGGGGATGGTCCCTAACCTCGAGGACTTGGCCGATGCCTTCACCCGCGCCGACCTAAAGGGCAAGCTTCTTAAGGGGGGGCACCCGGCCAAACTCGACGAGGCCGAGCCCGAACCACCCCTGGACATGCCGTCCTGGCGGAAGATACTGACCGCCGAGGAGACGGAGGACTTGGCGAAATATCTCTTCAGCATCAAGGGGCCGCCCGGAAAGAGCGGGGAGGGCGCTGCGGACGAGGGAACGACGGATTAGGAGGCGATGACGATGGGCATACATCCATTGACGTTGACGCTGTTCGCATTGCTGGCGGGGCTGGGCGGGGCTTTGAGCGCCCGCACGGGACACCCCCTGCCGGCTCTTGTGGGCTTGGCCGCGGGGGCGTTCGTGCTCCTGGGCTTGCGCGTGGCCCGGCAATGGCAGAAGGCCGTCATCCTGAGGCTCGGCAAATTCCACGGATTGCGCGGCCCCGGGATATTCGGCGTCGCCCCCGGCCTGGACACCATCCCCTATTGGATCGACATGAGGACGGTCACCACGCCTTTCGCCGCGGAGCGCACCCTCACCAAGGACAGCGTGCCGGTGGACGTGGACGCCGTGCTGTTTTGGCGCGTCATAGACCCCGTCAAAGCGGCCCTGGAGGTGGAGGACTACCGCCAGGCCATCGCCTGGGCCTCCCAGACCGCTCTGCGCGACGCGATCGGAGAGACGGACCTGGCCAAGATGCTCATCGGCCGCCAGGAGATAGACGTCAAGCTCCGGCAGATGATCGAGCAAAGGACCGCGGCTTGGGGCATTCAGGCCCTGTCGGTGGAGATCCGCGACGTCAAGATCCCCGAAGCGCTGCAGGACGCGATGTCCATGCAGGCCCAGGCGGAGCGCGAACGCCAGGCGCGCGTCATCCTCGGAGACTCGGAGCTCCAGATCGCGGGCAAGTTCAAGCAGGCCTCCCAGTCCTACGCCGAGAACCCCGTGGCCCTGCACCTTCGGGCCATGAACATACTCTTGGAAGGCATGCGGCAGAATTCCACCATCGTGGTCGTCCCCTCCAGCGCCGTGGAGACCATGGGCTTGGGAGCCATGTCCGGGCTGACGGCGCTGGCCAAGGAGTTCGGCCGCCCGCCTAAAACGGAGGCGGGGGGGTAAGAGGGCCCGAGTCCGGGGGAAGAGGCGCGATGAGGGAGATATTGTCGGCCGCGGGGTCCCTGCTCTTCGTCGCCCTGGTCGCGGCCGGGACTCTTTTCTGGGCTTGGAGCTCCTGGGGCACTCCCCAGCCCATTTCCTTCAACCATAAGAAGCACGCGGACTTCGGAATCGAATGCGCCGGGTGCCATGCGGGAGCCAAGGAGGACGCGCGCGCCGGCATCCCGGAGATGCGCATCTGCGCCCTCTGCCATGACCCGGGCAAGGCCGCGCCGAGGACCCCGGAGGACTTGGCGGAGTTCCTGCGCGAGCGCAAGGAGATCCCCTGGCGGCGGATCTATCGGACGCCGAGCCATGTCCTCTTCTCGCATAAGCGGCACGCGGGGGACGGAAAGCTCGACTGCAAGGCCTGCCATGGGGACGTGGCTTCGACGGAGCGCGCGCTGACGCGCCGGCTGGCGCCCTTGAGCATGTCCGCCTGCGTGGACTGCCATAAGAAGGAGGGGGTCACCACCGATTGCCTGGCCTGCCACCGATAGCCGACATGAACCCCGAGATATCCAGACGGAATTTCCTGAAGTGGGGAGGGCTGCTGGGCGCGGCGAGCGCCCTGCCGCAGGCCCTGCGGGCGGGGGTTCTTACGCCGGGGGAAAGGCCGCCGGCGCTCTTGGAGAGCGATGTCCGCCGCCCCGCGGTCTGCAAGTTGTGTCCGGCCCTCTGTATGCTGGACATCCGAGTGGTGGAAGGCAAGCCGGTGGGGGTTTCCGGCAAGGCCGGCCATCCGGTCAGCGGGGGAGCCCTCTGCCCCAAGGGCGGCGCCATCCTGCAGGACCTCTATCATCCCGATCGCCTGCGTTTCCCCATCCTGAGAAAGGGCGAGAGGGGGGAAGGGCGATGGGAGAGGGTCTCCTGGAACGAAGCGGAGCGAATCCTGCGAACGCGGCTCTCGGGAGTGCTCGATGCCGATAAACCCGAGCGCCTCGCCATGCTCGCGGCGCCTATCCGCGACATCCGCCATGAACTTCAGAAACGTTTCGCCCGGGCGCTCGGGACCCCGTATTATTGGGAATGGGACTGGCCTCTGGGCGAGGGGCCTTCGGACGCTTTTCGCCTCATGCACGGCTCCGAGGAAGGGCTCTTCTACGACCTGACCAACGCCAACCACATCGTCTCCTTCGGGTGGGACTGGCTTCAGGCCTTCCCTTCGCCCATCGAGGCCCAGCGGGCCTACGGCCGCCTGCGGCGGGGGCGCGCGGAGCGCAGGACCCGCATGGTCCAGATCGAGCCGCGCCTATCCGTGACGGCCTCCAAGGCCGATGAGTGGGTCCGGGTCCGGCCCGGGACCGAGGGCGTGCTCGCTCTGGGGGTGGCGCATATCCTGATTTCGGAAGGCCTCTATGACGAGGCGTTCGTCAAGCGATGGACTCGGGGCTTCCGGGAATACCGCGAGCTGGTGCTGCGGGAGTACGGTCCCGACAGTGTGTCCGCGCAGACGGGAGTGGAGCGGGCCAAGATCGCCGAGCTCGCGCGGGAGATGGCCGACATCCGCCCCGCCCTGGCGATCACGAATCGCGGGGAGGTTTTCACCCAAGTCGCCGTCCATGGCCTCAACGTCCTGCTGGGCTCGGTGGGAGTGCGGCAAGGCGTTCTGTGGAGCGAGGCCGAGAGGCACCAACTGTCGCTGCCCGGCGGGAGCTTGCCGTCTCCTAAGTCCCGCCTTGAAAACTCCGCGCACCGCCTGCCGGAATCCCTGGGTTCGGGCTCCGGTTTGGATCTTCTATGGCTCGAGCGGGTCAACCCCGTTTTCCTGAGTCCGGAGCCGGAACGGTGGAGGCAGGCGCTGCGTGCGCTCCCATTCATCGTGAGCTTCTCTTCTTTTTTGGATGAGACCTCGGAACTGGCGGACCTGGTGCTCCCTCCACACCACGGGCTGGAGGCGTGGCAATACGGCTTCACCCGGACCATCGACGGCGACGGGGTGGTGAGCTTCGCGCCGCCCGTGATCGCTCCCATGCACGACACCTGCGATCACGGGGACCTCATCCTGCGCCTGGCGCGTTCCCTCGGGGACCGGCGCATCGCCGAGGCTTTCCCCTGGAAGGATTTCGTGGAGGCGTTGGGGGAGGCGGCGGGCCGTTCCGGGACCGAGGCCGCGATGAGGGAAGGGGGCTGGCGGCGCTACGCCGCCGTGCCCGCCGCGACCGTCAGCGCCGCCTTCCCGGCCCTTCATTTCGCGGCCGAAGCGCTCAACAACCGCGCGGTCCGCGCGGAGCCCTCCGATGATATGCTCGACCTCCAAGTCTTCGTTCCCTTGGCCTTCTCCTTCGGAGAAGGGGCTCACCTGCCCTACCTGCACAGCGTGGCGGGTATCCACGTGGGGGAGGAATGGGGAAGCTGGCTGGAGATACATCCGGACACCGCCAAGAGACTGGGCATCGAGGACCGAAAGGAGGTCTGGGTGGAATCCCCCGCGGGAAGAGTCCGGGCCAAGGCGCGGTATTTCCCGGGCATCGATCCCAGCACCGTGGCCATGCCTCTGGGCCTGGGGCATACGGCAATGGGGCGCTACGCGCTGGGAGTGGGCGTCAACCCCGCCGCGCTCGTGAAACGGAATTTCGAGCCTTCGGGTCGGCCTCTTTGGCGGGCCAAGGTAAGGGTGTATGCGGCCTGAACCCGCTGGCCGCAGGAACTTCTTGGGAACGGTGCTGCGGGCCTTCTCCTCCCTGTTCTCCGCGGCCGACTCAGCGCCCGCGGGACATGGAGCCCAGGCGGCCGGCCATAGATGGGGCATGGTCATCGATCTCGACAAGTGCACCGCGTGCGGGGCCTGCATGGTGAGCTGCGCGGTCGAGAACAACCAGATGCCGGGGGGGCCTCGGGAGGCGGCGCTGGGCAGGGTCATACGCTGGCTGAAGATACTCCCTACCACCGAGGTGGAGGGCGACCGGGTGCGGCGCAGTCTCATCCCCATGCCCTGCCAGCAGTGCGACAATCCGCCCTGCACACGGGTGTGTCCCACCTCGGCGACCTTTCTCAGCCCGGAGGGCATCGTAGGCCAGGTCTACGACCGATGTATCGGCTGCCGTTATTGCGTCAACGCCTGCCCCTACACCTGCAAGTTCTTCAATTGGGGAGACCCCCAATGGCCGGGAGAAGGCGGTTTCGCGCCCAATCCGGACGTCTCGCTCCGGGAAAAAGGGGTGGTGGAGAAATGCCTCTTCTGCCACCATCGGCTTCAGAGGGCTCGGGACAAGACCCGCTCCGAAGGCCGGGACCTTCGGCCGGGGGACTATGTGCCGGCCTGCGTCGAGGCCTGTCCGGCCCAGGCGATACTCTTCGGGGACCTCCATGACCCGCGCAGCGAGGTGTCCCGCGCCTCGCTCGACCACCGGGCGTATCGAATGCTCGAAGACCTCGGCACCAAGCCGAAGGTGATCTATCTGCGGGAGGGTTGATGGATATCCACGAGATGGAGACGGAGGTGCTCCGGCCGCTGACGAGCAAGCCGGGAGGGGGTTTCCTTATCGCGGCCGCCGTCTTGGGCGGCCTGTTCCTCTGGGGGGCGCTCGCCTGGCTCTGGCAGGTGTTCAACGGCCTGAAAGTCACCGGGCTCGGCGTCCCCGTGTTCTGGGGAGTCTACATCGTCAACTTCGTCTTCTTTATCGGGGTCTCGCACGCGGGCACGCTCATCTCCGCCATCCTGCGCATCACCGACGCGGCCTGGAGGCGGCCTTTCACCCGCATAGCGGAGACCATCACCATCGCCAGCCTATTCTTCGCGGCTAGCAGCGTCATCATCGACCTGGGCCGGCCGGACCGTTTTCTGAACGTCATCCTCTATCCGCATCTGACCTCGCCGATCCTATGGGACGTGCTGTGCATCTCCACCTATCTGCTCATGTCCTGTTTGTACTTCTACCTCGCGCTCGTCCCGGACTTCGCTCTCTGCCGGGACCGACTCCAGGGCGTCCCGGCCTGGCAGCGTGGATTCTACCGCTGGGCGGCCCTGGACTGGACGGGAACCCAAGCCCAGGAGAGGCTCCATCACCGGCTCATGAGCATCCTTTCCATCGTTCTGCTCGCGCTCGTCATCTCGGTGCATACCAACGTCGGATTCATCTTCGGCATGACGACCAAGCCCGGCTGGCATTCCGCCGCCATCGGCCCCTATTTCGTCATCGGGGCCGCGTTCCAGGGACTCGGAGGACTCGCCGCCATCGCGGTGCTTCTGCGGAAATCGTTCGGCTTCCAATGGGCCATCCGAGAGGCGGAATTCGAGGCCCTGCGAAAATTCTTCCTGGCGGTCTGCTGTTTCTGGGGATATTTCACTTTCGTGGAGCTCCTGACCACTTTCTATGGACAGCATGCCGCGGAGATGGAAGTGTTCCAGGCCAAGCTGAGCGGAGAATTCGGTCCGGGGTTCTGGGGCATGCTCATCTTCTGCCTCGCCATCCCATTCCCTTTGCTGGCCTTCCGGATCGGCACCCTGGAGAGCCGATTGTTATGGGCCGGTCTTTCCGTGAATCTCGGGATGTGGTTGGAGAGATACACCATCATCGTGCCTTCGGGCGCGAGGCCCTTCCTTCCCTGGGGGCCCGGCCATTACAGCCCCTCCTGGGTGGAATGGTCCGTCACCCTGGGGTGGGCCGCTGGATTCCTCTTGGTCTTTCTGCTCTTCACTCGCATCCTTCCGATGCTTACCGTTTGGGAACTGCGCGAGGGGATGGAGTCTGATGATCCGCTCCTCGCGGCCAGGTCCGCCGGAAAGGTCTCAAGAAAGGGCCATCCAATAGAAATAATCGCCTGAATGGAGAGACCTCGTTGCTGAGAGGGTTTGGCGGTTTTGTTGCTTTCTTAATGGTTCGATGAAAACTGTCTTGAAAAAGCCGTTTAAATCGGGAGATAAACAGCTCGATTCGATCCTGGGGCGCTATAAAGGCCTTTCGCGGGAGCTCATCTCCATCCTGCAGGACATCCAGGAGGAGCTCGGTTATCTTCCGGAGGAGGCTCTGCGGCAGGTGGCCCAGTTCCTCGACGCGCCGATCACCGAGATCTATGGCGTGGCCACTTTCTACAAGATGTTCCGTCTGACCAAGCCGGGCCGCCACACTCTGACCGCCTGCATCGGCACGGCCTGCCACGTGCGCGGCGTGACCCGCGTCGTCGACGAGCTCAGCCGAATGCTCGGCGTCCGGCCCGGCGAGACCACGGGGGACGGGGAATACTCCCTGGAGACCGTCAACTGCCTGGGCTGCTGCGCCATCGGCCCCGTCCTCGTCACCGACGGGAAATATCACGGCCAGGTCACCCCGCAGGGAGCGCGCAAGCTCGCCAAGAGATCGGAGGCGCCGAAGAAATGATCGAAGTCGAACTCAAGTGCCCGCTGTGCGCGGAGTCCTTGATGGACTCCAAACGCAAGATCGACAACCACCCCGCCATCACCGTGGAGATCCGCTACGGCAAGAAGAAGGGGAAGCTCCACATGAGCTCGCTCTATGGGAGCTACAAGGTCGAGATGGACATCGTCTGCCCCGACGGGAAGATCGGCGACCTGTTCTGTCCCCACTGCAAGGAAGGGCTCAAAAGCTCCAGGAACTGCGAGATCTGCCAGGCGCCCATGGTGGCGTTCTCCTTGGCGGAGGGGGGGACGATACAGATCTGCTCACGCCGGGGGTGCAAGAAGCACCTCATCGAATTCGAGGACCCGGACCTGGAGCTCAAGACCTTCTACGAAAAGTATGGCACTTTCTTTAAAGCGCACTGAGGCCCGCGCCGGCCGCCGACCCGGAGGGGAGAAACCCGAGAAGAGGCTCTCCGGGCCGCAGGCGCTTTCCCGCGAGCGCGAGCGCATCCTGCGCGAGCGCGAAGCTTACGCTTTCACCCTGACCGTCTCGTGCGGCACCTGCGGCTTGGCCAAAGGGGCCATGGAGCTCGCCTCCGCGCTCAAGGAGCAGGCCGCCGCCCTCGGACTCGAGGGCCGCGTCCTAATCCAGTCCACGGGCTGCCAGGGTTTCTGCGACATAGAGCCCATCGTCCAGGTCGACCCTCTCGGCATCCTGTATCAGAGAGTCAAGCCCGAGAACGCCAAGGAGATACTCTCGGAGACCATCCTGCGCAACAACGTCATCGAGGAACTCCTCTATAAGGACCCCAACACCGGGCAGACGGTCCGTTTCGCCAGCGACATCCCTTTCTATAAGCTCCAGCGCAGGCAGATCACGCGCGCCAACGACCTCGTCGACCCCTCCGACATCGAGGGTTACCTCGCCCTGGGTGGGTACCAGGCCTTGGCCAAGGCCCTGCATGAGCTGACCCCGGACGCCGTCATCGGTGAGGTCAAGAAAGCCAAGCTCCGGGGACGGGGCGGCGCGGGATTTCCGACGGGCTTTAAATGGGAGTTCTGCCGCAGGGCCAAGAGCGAGGTCAAATACGTGGTCTGCAACGCGGACGAGGGCGACCCCGGCGCGTACATGGACCGAAGCGTGCTGGAGGGAAACCCCCATTCTGTTCTGGAGGGCATGATCATCGGCGCGTACGCCATCGGGGCCTCCGAGGGCTTCGTCTATGTGCGCTACGAGTATCCCCTCGCCGTCAAGCACGTGCGCCTGGCTGTGGAACAGGCCCGCGAGCGCGGCCTGCTGGGCAAGGGCATCCTCGGCTCCAAGTTCGATTTCGACATCCACATCGAGCGCGGAGCCGGCGCCTTCGTGTGCGGCGAGGAGACGGCTCTCATCGCCTCGCTGGAAGGCCGCAGGGGCGAACCGCGCCAGCGCCCGCCTTTCCCCGCGGTGCGGGGACTATGGGGCAAGCCCACCAACATCAACAACGTGGAGACCTGGGCCAACATCCCCCTCATCATCCGGCGCGGCGGCCATTGGTTTTGCCGGATCGGGACGCCCGAGAGCGGCGGAACCAAGATATTCTCGCTGGTCGGGAAAGTCGTCAATACCGGGCTCGTCGAGGTCCCCGTAGGGACCACGCTGCGCGACATCATCTTCGGCGTGGGCGGCGGCATCCGGGGCGAAGGGGAATTCAAGGCCGTGCAGACCGGCGGCCCCAGCGGAGGCTGTCTGCCCCGGCAGCTCCTCGACCTGCCGGTGGACTACGAGAGCCTGGCCAAGGCCGGCTCCATCATGGGGTCCGGCGGCATGATCGTGATGGACCATTCCACCTGCATGGTGGACATCTCCCGGTATTTCCTCAACTTCCTGCGCGAGGAGTCCTGCGGGAAATGCCTTCCCTGCCGCGAGGGCACCCAGCGCATGTGGGAGATCGTCGACCGCATCTGCGAGGGCAAGGGCAAGGAGGGGGACCTCGCCCTCTTGGAGGAGTTGGGGGCCGTGGTCAAGGACAGCTCGCTCTGCGGCTTGGGACAGACCGCGGCCAACCCGGTGCTGAGCACATTGCGCTACTTCCGCAAGGAATACGAGACGCACATCCGCGACAAGCGCTGCACCGCCGGGGTCTGCAAGGCGCTCATCCGCTACGTCATCGATGAGGAGCATTGCGTCGGCTGTCTGCTCTGCAAGAAGGAGTGCCCGCAGAAGGCGATCTCCGGCGAGTTGAAGAAGCCGCACCGCGTCGACGATTCCCTTTGCATTCGCTGCGGCATCTGCGCGGAGGTCTGCAAGAGCAAGGCGGTTTTTGTCATATGAAAACGGACCGTCTGATGAAACGGATCCCGCACCCCGAAGGAAGCAGCCCCCTGCGAGGGGGCCGCTGAGATATGAATCTGCGAATAGACGGGTTGGATGTGTCGGTGGAGCCCGGGACCACGGTCCTGGAGGCCGCGCGCTTCCTGGGGCTGGAGATCCCCACGCTCTGCCACATGGACGGCCTCACGCCCTACGGGGGCTGCCGCCTCTGCGTAGTCGAGATCGGCAAGGGGGAGCGGGGCCGCCTGGTGAGCTCCTGCACTTATCCGGCGGAGGAAGGGCTCTTCGTGCGCACGGGCTCGCGCCGGGTGCTCAAGACGCGGCGCATGCTCGTGGAGCTCATGCTCTCCACGGCCCCCAACTCCAAGGTCCTGCAGGACCTGGCCGCGCTCATGGGCGTCGGCCGCCAGCGCTTCCCTCCGCGCGACGAGGAGTGCGTGCTCTGCGGGCTCTGCGTGCGCATGTGCAAGGAGCAGATGATGGCCGGGGCCATCGACTTCGTGGGCCGCGGCGCCAAGCGGCGCATCACCACCCCTTTCGACAAGCCCTCGCAGAGCTGCCGGCGCTGCGGAGGCTGCATGTATGTCTGCCCGGCCTGCACCCTGCGCTGCCACGGCCCCAAGCCGCCGACGGACATCTGCGGCTCCTGCATGAGCGTCCAGCCGACCTGCGTGGAACCGCACGATGACTTGATGTGCTACATGGGGACGACCGGCAGTTGCGGAACCTGCATACGAAAATGAAGAAAATACATCGCGGAAAGGGAATAATAAGGAAGGGGCTTATGAAACGGCAACAACGCCCCTCCACGAGCATTCCCCCGCGGGGGGAATGCTGACATGGCCTACAGCAAATACAACGCGACGGCGGCGACTTTGACCAAGAACCGGACCGTGGGGTCCGTCACCCCCAACAGCGGGCTCTGCGTGACCTGCGTGGACGGGTGCGTGGGCATGTGCGAGGTGGGCAAATCCGCCCTGCGCGGCAGCGAGGTCATCTACCCGCAACCCTTCGGCATCATCACCACGGCCTCCGAGAAATCCTACCCCGTGGACCTCTCCCATTTCCAGATCATGGGCGGGGCCGTGGGCGCGCACGGCATCGAGGCCGACAGCGACAAGGCCCTCTTCCCCAACGTCCGGCTGGAGACCCGCCTGGGGCACAACCCCGGGGTGAAGGTGCGCCTGCCCGTGGTCTTCGGCGGCCTGGGATCCACCGACATCGCGGCCAAGAACTGGGAGGGGCTGGCGGTGGGCGCGGCTCTCTCCGGCGTCATCCTGACCATCGGCGAGAACGTCTGCGGCATGGACATGGACGCCGAGATCGTCAAGGGCCGCGTCGTCTCCTCCCCGGAGCTCGCGCGCCGGGTCAAGCTCTTCAAGGACTGGCAGGACGGCTACGGGACCGTGGTCGTGCAGGCCAACGTGGAGGACGGCCGCCTGGGCGTGCAGGAGTACGCCGTGAGCAAGCTGGGCGTGGACACCGTGGAGCTCAAGTGGGGGCAGGGTGCCAAGAACATCGGCGGCGAGGTGAAGATCGGGAGCCTCAAGAAGGCCCAGATACTCAAGGACCGCGGCTATATCGTGCTCCCCGACCCGGCCTCCCCGAGCACCATCAAGGCCTTCGACCGCGGCTCCTTCAAGGAGTTCGAGAGGCACTCCCGGGTCGGGATGGTCAGCGAGGAAGGCTTCCTCAAGCGCGTCAAGGAACTGCGCGACTGCGGGGCCAAGCACGTCTTCCTCAAGACCGGGGCCTATCGCCCGGCGGACCTGGCGCGCGCCATCAAGTTCTCCTCCAAGGGGAAGATCGACCTGCTCACCGTCGACGCCGCCGGAGGCGGGACGGGCATGAGCCCCTGGCGCATGATGAACGAGTGGGGCGTGCCGCCGGTGGAGCTCTTCTCCCTGCTCTATCAGTACGCCGACAAGCTCGCCAAGCGCGGCGAGTTCGTCCCGCACATCGCCATCGCGGGGGGCTTCGCCTTCGAGGACCAGATGTTCAAAGGGTTAGCCATGGGAGCCCCGTACTTCAAGGCCATCGAGATGGCGCGCGCGCCGCTGACCGCGGCCATGGTGGCCAAGACCATCGGCAAGCGCATCGCTTCCGGCGACATGCCGGTGTTCGTGGGGCGCTTCGGCAATTCGGTCGAGGAGGTCTTCGTTTGCGCCTCGGAGCTCAAGGAGAAGCTGGGTAAGGACTTCGAGAAGGTGCCGCCCGGGGCCCTGGGCGTCTACACCTACCTCGAGAGGATCTCCCAGGGCTTGCGCCAGATGATGTGCGGCGCGCGCAAGTTCTCCCTGGAGCATTTCAAGCGCGATGACATCGCCGCCCTCACCCCGGAAGCCTCCAAGATCAGCGGCATCCGGATGATGATGGACCTCGACAAGGAAGAGGCCGAGAAGATCCTCGCCAGCTGAAATCCGCCGGGCGGGAGAGCTCGATATCCCCAGCCGGGAGGCCTTGGTCGGCGCTCTCGTCCTCTGGGTGTCCTCGGGTCTGGCTCTCGCCGCATTGACGCGCTGCGTCCTGGTGCTGGAGGCGCGGCGCGGACGCCTGAGCCTGGACCGCTTCCATGGAGGCTGTGAGAGGATGCCCGTCCTCGCGGCCTGTTTCCTGATCCTCGGGCTGGCGCTCACGGGTTTTCCGGGCACTCTCGGGTTCGTGGGCGGTGAGATGCTGGTCCGGGGCGCGGTGGAATCCTTTCCGGGCCTGGGGCTGTGCGTGGTCGCGGCCGGAGCT
>CAYHRV010000016.1:5450-24933 GCA_964359165.1 uncultured Elusimicrobia bacterium | reverse complement strand
CGCCGCGGGCTCCGCCCGCGCGGAAACGGGGAATAAGAAGGAAAAAAACACGCCGAGAAGAAGCAGAGGGGTCATTTCTTGGGAAGTTCCGCAGGCCCCTTGGCCGCCGCCGGCGGGGCCTTGAAATAACCCTTGAGGAGGGCTATCGCCTTCCGGCGCTCGCCCATGCTCAGATAGATGCTCGCCAATTCATCGGTGCCCTTGGAGTCCTCTGGGAACTTCTCCACGAAGCGTTCCATGACCGAGGCGGCCTGGGCGTAGGCTCCGGTCGAGGAATGGAGGTAGGCCAGGTTCATCCAGAGCGCCTTATCCTCGCTCTCGCGTGCGAGGAGCTTGTCATAGACCAAGGCCGCCTCGCCCAGCCTCTCCTCCTGGGTCAGGAGGGAGGCCAAGGCGCGGCCCCGTCGCGTGTCGGAGGGTTTGCGGGCCAGGCGGAGCCCAAGGACCTCGATGGCCTTCTGCGGCTTGCCCAGGAGTTCCGATTGGTACACCAGGAGATCGATGCCCGCTTCGTCGTCCGGGAATCTCTCCACGAAGCGCTCGGCCCACCGGGAGGCCTGGTCGTGCATCTGCCGGTCCGCGTAGGCGTAGAGTATCGGCCACCAGTTGGAGGCGTCCGCCTCGGCCTTGCGCAGGAGGCTTTCGTAGACCCGCACCCCTTCCTCCAGCCGTCCGGCTTCCAGGAGGGCGTGGCCGAGGTCCCTGGTCCAGGAGTCCTCCGCGGGCTGAAGCCGCCTGAGCAGGGTGAAATCCTCGGCCGCGGCGTCCCAGAGGCCGAGCGAGCCGTGGATGGACGCCCGGTCGCCGATGAGCCCCGGATCCTCCGGGATGGCCTTGAGGCCGAGTTCCACCGCGCGAAGGGCGGCCTTGGGGTCGTGGTTCATGCGGTGGACGCGGACGATCATCCGGCGCGTCTCGCCGTCCGCGGGGGCTTTGGAGGCCGCTTTTTCCAGGAGGCGGAGTGCGCCGGTGAAGTCGCGGCGGGCGATCCAATGGCGCAGGGCCTCGGCTTGGTAGCCCTTGGGCTCCGCGGCGACGAGTTCCAGGATGTCGAGCGCCCGGGCGGCGTCCTTGTCGTCCTGCGCGGCCACGGCGTCCTGATAGGCCTGGTAGGCGAGTTCCTCGACCCCGCGCTTCTCCCCGGGCCTGCGGCGGATGTCCTCGAGGAGTTCCCAGCGGAACGCCCTTACGCGCTCGGCCGGGGCGCTGCGCTCGAGCAGTTCCAGCACGCGCTTTCCCGTATCCCGGTCGCCCCGGCGTTTGCGGTAGAAGGCGAGCTCGATCTCCAGGGCCTCCTCGGGCTTGCCCACGGCTTCGAAGACCGAGGCCAGGGCCCGGACCGCCCCTTTGTGCGAGGGGTTCTTGTCCAGGTAATCCTTGAAGAAGGCGATGGAGGCGGAGCGGTCTCCCTCCTGCCTCTGCATCAGCCCCTGGAAATACCGGCTGGGGAAGATCAGCCAGCCCACCAGGAGCATGGCGGCGAAGAAACCGGCCGTCTCCGTCCAGTTGAATATCATGCCGGCTCCACGCTCACCGGGCGGGGCGGCCCCCCGCGTTCGGAGTCCGGGAAGAGCACCTTCAGGAAGCCGCGGCCGTCGGCCCGTATCCGGGCCGCGAACTCCCCGGAGCGGACCTCGTACTCAAGCCCCGCGCCCAAGCCTCCCAGGACCAGTTCGCCTTTCCACCAGCCGTTTTTTAGGAACCCGATGCCGTGGGGCGTCCGGCGCCACCGGGAGACCTCGAAATTGGCCTCGGAGAGGTACGGCGCTCCGGGCGCGGAGGAGAAGCGCAGTTCGCGCGGTTCGTTCTCGTCGAAGAACACGTAGAGCGCCCCCCGCTCGCGCCGGAAGCCGACGACTCCCTTGGAGAGGGCGAGGTCCGGGACCCGGGACTCGGAGTCGAAGCGCACCGTCCGCAAATCCGCGCCCCCGCGGAAGCGGAAGCCGCCCTCGGGGAGGCGCTCGATGCCCAGCTCGAAGAAGCCCCGCACCGAGCGGACCCAGCGCCCGGTCCACACCGGGAAGAGGGGGCGCGCATGGACCCAGGCGTAGACCTTTCGCAGGGATTCCAGCGCGGCGAATTTCTCGGCGCTGTAGTAGTGGACATAGACGCTCACCGGGCGGATGCGCCGGGGATTCTCGGTGCGCTCGTAGCTCTCGATGGCGTCGCGGTACCCGTAATACGCTCCCGTCCAAAGATTGGTGTAGGGGATCTCGTTGGAGATGGGCGCGTAGATCTGGCGCGCCGAGCCGAGGAGGCGGCTCAGGGGCTGGACGTAGGAGTAGCTCGGGAATCTGGAGTCGAAGCGTCCCCCGCCGCCGTTGATGTTGAGCAGGCCCGCTCGCTCGGCCATGAGCACCTCCTGCTCCGAGGGGAGGCAGTCTCCGGTCCATTGGAAGAGGGCGGTGCGGCGGCCGCCCCCGAGGAAAATCTTGTCGATCTGCTCGGCGGAGCCGACGATCTCCCGGCGGGAGTCCATCGTGTATCCGGGGACGCTGAGCGCGACCTTCCGTAGCCGCCAATCGAGGGGATGCGCGTAGCCGTGCGAGGAGGGCTCCACGTTGGGCCGGTTCATCATGTCGCGGGTGAGCGCTAGCGTGGCCTTGTCCGAATACAGGCTCAGGTCGTAGTAGCCCGTCATCAGGGAGAGCGTGAAGGGGCTCTCGGGGTGCGGGTCGACGAACTCGCGCAGGAACACCTCCCCGCTCCATTTCTTGGGGTCCAGCTCGGAGCGGTTGAAGAAGCCGTCCCCGTCCACGTGGGTCATGTAGACCCGGCGGCCGTTCATGGTCGTGACGTCGGGCCGGGGCAGGCCTTGGAGGCGGAAGGCGGCCTCGAAGAAGGCGAAGGGGTCCACGATCCAGCGGTACTGCGGGGGGTTGAGCTCGCCGTTGGTGTAGAGGAAGAAGGGGTGCAGGGCGAAGGCTCCGCGCCGGGTGAGAGCCACCGGATCGACGGGGGGGATGTTCCCCTCGAGGAAACCCAGGCGCAGATAGGAGGTGGCTCCGGGGAGCAGGCGCGCGAGCGGGACTACGCCCGCGTCCAG
The DNA here is from genome assembly GCA_964359165.1 of uncultured Elusimicrobia bacterium. Lineage (GTDB taxonomy): Bacteria > Elusimicrobiota > Elusimicrobia > UBA1565 > UBA1565 > CAYHRV01. The sequence goes on along the minus strand of CAYHRV010000016.1, from coordinate 21,887 downwards.
AAGGTCCGGCTTGCGCTCGAAGCCCATCATTCGGGGATGGGAGAATTGAGTCTCGATGGAAAAGGGGTCGACGACGCGCGAGCCGGTGAGCTTGAGCCCCAGGGCCCGGAACATGTCCGCGCAGTCCGCGGGCAGGTCCGGCGCGCCTTTTTGGGAGCGCGTGTAGACTCCGGGGTCCCCCAGCATCACCACCCAGAGTCGCGCGCGCATGGCCGCGCTCAGCCATCGGCAGACGGGAGAGGGGTCCTCGAAATTGACGGGCTTCTCGAACCAGGTGAGCACACCCCGGTAGCCGGAGAGCGTCGCCGGGTCGGGGAGAGGTTTGGAGGCGTCGTGATAGACGAGCTCAACGCCGAGGTAGTTCAGGGGCATCTCCCCCCGCTGGTGAAGCTGGGTGAACGCGATGTCCTTGTGGTCTCCGGGGATGTTCTCTCGGCTGTAGAGGGCCAGGACCTTGCGCGCGACGGGACCCGCCGGTGGCTGGGCCGCCGGCCCCTGGGCCGCCGCAAGGCCCGGCAGGCACAGCCAGAGGAGGAGAGCGGAAAACCTCACCGGGAGCCCGGGGCCACCCGGCCAAGGCTCATCAGCGAGGGCAGGGCGAGATAGGGGAAGAAGCCGTTCTTGAGACAGCGGCGCGCGGCCTTGCGCAGAGGGGGGGAATCGCGTTCGCGCAGGCCGGAGTAGAGCAGGACGAAGACCGGCTTGCCGGTCCTCTCCTTCCAGCGGGAGAGGGCCGCCTCCTTGGCCGCAGATACCTCATGGGGCGTGGGGACGCAGGCCTTGGCGTGCGGGTCGCAGCGCGTATAGAGGTCCTCGACCACGACCCCGTCCGCCGCGTCCGCGAGTCCCTCGAGCAGGGGGAGCGCGTTATTGAGCAGGATGAGTTTGTCGGGGTATTGCGCGCGCAGGGCCTCCACCAGGCCTTTGGCCGCATCCATGCTCCCCGCGTAGGCGGCGGTGTCCCTGGATTGGAGATATTCCGCGGTGTCCAGTGTGTCCAGGAACACTCCGTCATAGCCCTTGGCCAGGGCCTTGGGCACGACTTCCTTGAGGAGGAGCCGGCGCCAGGCGTCCGAGCGGATGTCCACGCGATGGGCCTCGGGCCAGTTCGGATTGGACTCCACGAGGTAGGGCTTGCCCTTGGCTTGGGGCCAATAGGAACGCTTCTCGTCGGCTTCCCCGGCGCTGACATAGGCGAGCCTAAGAGGCCCGCCGGCGGCCAAGGGGCCGCCGTCCTCGGAGCGCGATGTTCCTCCGCTCGCGGAGGGGGTGGAGGAGGGCAGTTCGAAGGCGTCCGGGTCGAGCACCGCCAAGTCCAACGAATTCCAGGCGCGTGAGGAGAGCGTCTGGCCGTAGAAAACCGCCCAGCGGCTGGAACCGGCAAGGGAGGGCCTCCCGAGTGCCTGGACGGGGAGGGCCAGGGCCAGAAGGGAGAGAACCCCCTTCAGAACGAGGTGGGCGCGGCCGCGGGACGGCGGCCGCGCCATCACGGGAGACACTTGGCTTCGAGGATCTGGCGCCTCTTGTCCATGAACACCCGGACCCAATCCTCGATCGTCGCTTTCCGGGTCTTCCCGTCCTTGCCGGGCAGGGGAAGCTCGATGCCGTTGAGGACGTCGAAGCGGGCTCCGGTGAAGAGGTCCCGCACCTGACCCTCCGAGAGGCGCCCAAGGAGTCCGGCGAGGAAGGCGCGTCCCGCCTCGCTGATGCGGGGGTCGCGGTAGCCGGGGGACATCCCCTCGAAGTCCGCGACGCAGGCCGAGGGATCCTTCCATATCCGCGCTTTCTTCGTCCAATTGCGCAGGGAGGTAAAATATCCCTTCCCTCCGAAGGTGCCGCCGAGGTCGGTGACGTAGAGGATGGGCCGCGGACAGCGGGGGTCTTCCTCCGGGCAGAGGATCCTCTGCTGGTTGTGGGTATTGTCGCCGTGGTTGACGAAGACGGCGAGCAGCTTGAGGGCGTCGACCTGCGCCTTGGACGCGCCGCCGCGGGCTTCCTCGACGAGGTCGAGTTCGTCGAAGGTCCAGCCCTCCATCTCGCCGGAGAGGATCTCCGTGCCCTTGAGCCGCTTCTGGAGCGTGACCGGCTCGAAGATGCGCTCCGCGCGGGGAGGGGCGTCGGAGACGAAGGGGTCCTTGGGGCAGTTCCCGCACGCCAGGCGCACGGAATACATGCGCTCCGCGTAGAAGCCCAGGGCCCAGAAGAGGCGCGTGGCGGCCGTCTCTCCGAATATCTCCGTGTTCTGGGAGGGATCGTACTTCACCTTGAGGCGGGTCTTGGACGCGTCGACGCAGGGGAACTTCTTGGTGTGCCCTCCGATGGGAAAGGCGGGGTCGCGCTCCTCGAAGACGCAGCGCACCTCGTCCTTGAAGCGGTAGGCGCCTTCTCCCTGGGGTCCGTTGAGCAGGTCCATGGAGGCCGGGTCCGTCTCCTGCCAGAGCCGGGCGCGGCGCAGGATCAGCATCCTCTCGTCGCGCGAGACATCGCGCGCGGAGGGGGCGGCGGCCAAAGCGGCGGAGGCGGAGCCCGCGAGGAGTCCCGCGCCGAAAAGAACACGGAAATATCGATGAATGTCCACGCTTGAAGATTAGAAAATATGGGCCGACTTAACAACCGAGGCCCCGTGCCCCTAATCCTCCACCAAGGAGGCGTTCTTGATCCGACAGGGCCTGTCGGCTGTTGAATCCCTCCTTGCTGGAGCAACGGGTCCTTATGCAATAGAATACCTCGCGTCCAAACCAGGAAATCCCCCTGCGCGGGGAAGCGGTGAGAAACCCACAAACCTTTCACCCGTTGGGTGAAATCGTCCTCTTACGAAGACGCCAAGCCAGATGTCGTCCTGACTCAGGCGCAGATGTTTTAACTCTGCCCAGACATAGTCGAAGGCGAAGAACGGGCGGGGGGTGACTCGAAACTCGGCACGGCGGGGCGTAACATGGGGGAGGGGTCCGGTGGACCCCTCCGCCCACGGGCCGTGCGTCGTTGGGGTGGGGGCCGGGGTCGTAGCCGAGCGGCAGCCGGGCGAGTTCCGAGCGGCGGCCGACACCTCGGCCGACCGCATACCCGCATGACGAGTTTCGAGGCAGGCCCACCCGCCAGCCAATCACGGCGTAGTTTGGGAGTTGGGGTCGTCCCCACCCCTCGACTATGTCTTGAGGTCGTGATAGAATGACGCGGTGACAGTCCTCAACGCGACCGAGATACTTGATTTCCGCGTCCGGGGGCATTATCCCAACCAGCGCTCCCTCTGGTCCAACCTCGACGCGCGCACGCTCCGGGCGAAAAAAGGGACCAAGCTCCCGGGCTATCTCCCTCCGGTAGCGGAATACCGCGTCTCGGGCGCCGGGGAGTCGCTCAGCGTCACCATCCGCGACATCGACCTTCCCCTGCTCTGCCAGGGCGACTCGGGGCGCTCGAAATACCATCTCAAGCTCATACTCCAGGCCCGCGAAGGCGACCGGCAAGCCGAGGAAGCGCTCAACGACTCCCTGCGCTCCCACTTCTCGGCCCTCGGCCTGCGCTACGACCCGGCCTCGATCGTCGAGGACCGCTTCCTCGTCCCCTCCACGAGCTCCGCCCACTATCCGGTGGAGACCGTCAGTCATAAGGGCTCCATCCTGCTCAAGCTCAGCCAGCTCGGCTATCCGGTCCCGGACTTCGCCATCATGACCTCCGCCGCTTTCCAAGACCGCGCCCGCTTCGAGGAAAGGCTCTTCAATACCGTGGAGAACCTCCAGAGGCTCACCAGCCAGGCCTTCGGCTCCCAGACCGACCCCTTGGTCTTCGCCCTGCGCTGCGCCACGCCGCTCTACGTCCCCGGGGTCATGCCCACCTTCCTCAACGTCGGCGTCACCGAGGGCGCGCTCCCGGTGCTCAAGCGCACGCTGGGCCCCCAGGCCGCCGATAAGATGTTCCTCAATAACCTGCGCAACCTCCTCCTCTGCCTCGACCGCGAGGCCCACGCGCGCTACGCTCCGCGCCTGAAGCCCTATCTGCCGGCCGAGGAGACCGCCGCGCTAGCCTCGGAGCTCGCCGCGGAGGTGCGCTCGCGCGACCCCAGGCTCCTCGAAGACCCCCGTCACCAGACCGCCTTCCTGGCGCGCCAGGCTTACAAGCAGTTCGACGAGAGCCGCGACCTCCTGCTCACCCTCTCGCGCGGGGTCCAGCACTACCCCTCGCTGATCCTGCAGAAGATGGTCTGCACCGTCCGCCACGAGGAGGCCTACGCCGGCGTGCTCTACAGCCGCAACTCCCGCACGGGCGTGGGCCAGCATCTGGAGAGCGCCCGCAACATCTTCGGCGAGGAGATCATGACCGGGACGCTGGCGGCGGAAGAGACCTCGTTCACCGAGCGAGAGCAGGTCCGCGACGCCTTCCCGGGCATTTACCACTTCGCCCCCCAGCTCCCGGAGCTCGAGCGAGAGTTCGAGACCCCCGTGACCATCGAGTTCGCCGCCGAGGCGGACAAGCGCCACGAGCTCTTCGCCCTGCTCCAGCTCAACGGGACGGGGATGACCGGGCGCGCGGCCTTCATCTCGGTGGTGGATCTGCACAAGGCAGGCTCGATCTCGCGCAAGCGGGTCACCGAACTCATCTGCCCCTACCACGTCAAGCAGATGGAGTCCGACGCCATCGACTCCTCCTCCATCTCCGAGCTCGAGCGCTTCTGCTCGGGCGTGGCCGTGCTCCCGCGCGCCGCGGTCACCGCGCGCATCTACTTCTCGGCCGACTCGGCCCTGCGCGCCAAGCGCGAGGGCGAGAAGGCCTGCCTCTGCAAGCGCACCTTCGAGCCGCAGGACACGGTCGTGCTCCGGGAGATGGACGCCGTCATCAGCCTCACTCCGGCCGCCATCCACGTGGCCACCATCTGCCAGAGCTACGGCATGCCCGCCCTGCTGAGCCTGGAGAAGGACAAGGTCCGCTTCAAGGAGGGGCGCCTGCTCAACGCCTCGGGCGCCGGGCTCGCCGAGGGAGACTGGGTGACCATCTCCTCGCGCCGCCAAGCCCTCTTCAAGGGCAAGGCGCGCTTCAAGCCGGCCCGCTTCATGCGCTACATCAAGGGCGAGGAGCTCCAACTCGAGCCCGGGGAGCGGGAGCCTTTCGAACAGATGGCCTACGCCTACCGCTACTACCACCAGCTCGTGCGCGGCCTGCGCCTCGACCAGATCTCGACTTTGAGCGAGGTCATACGCTTGGTCAACCTCGACTTGCGCGGCGAGGCGGAGGAGGCGCGCAAGCTGGTCAACGGCTGGTTCGACGCGCACGAGGACCTCTACGTGGAGGAGGTGTTCCAAAGCGAACTGGGCGACCACCTCAACCAGCACACGGTCTTCGACATGCTCGCCCAGGAGCGCAAGATCCGCTTCTTCCGCAAGGCGCTCGCCCGCTGCGCCCGCGAGCGCATCTTCGGCTTCACGGCCGGAGCCTTCATGCTGGGCCGCTTCATCTGCCTCCCCCATGCGCCCTCCTTTTGGAGCGCCTTCACCCCGGAGGAGACCGGCCTGCTCCTCAACGAATGGGTGCTCTTCGAGAAGTACCTGCAGGTGCTCCAAGCCGTGGGCGAGCGCCGCGTGCTCCGGGCGCGCAAGAAGATACTCGACGAGGGCATGGACGACCTTCCCCTGGAGCCCCGCTCCGTGAAGGCCCTCATCCCCGTCAAGCTCGCGCGCGTTCCCCTCGACCGGGTGCGCGCGGCCCTGCCCTCTTGGTGCGACCGCCAGGCCCCGCAGGTCCTCGACTTACTCGGCCGGCCCTACGGGGATTTCTACGACTTCTCCGCCCCCTGGGCGCTCAAGGAGCTCGAGAAGCTCTGCGCGGAGTCCGGCCTCAGCCTCCCCTCTCCCCAAGACCGTTAGCCTCCGAAGAGTTATAATCCGGACATGACCGAGCATAGCGCAGGAAATGGTCGCATCCGACCGAGGGATAACCCGAGGAAGTGCCGCCTCCAGACGCCGTTGGAAGGCGGCCGAGTCCGTTAGGGAGCGACCATGGACACCACTAAGGTCGTGATCGTCGGCTCCGGCCCGGCCGGATACACCGCCTCCATCTACGCCGCCCGCGCGGAGCTCAAGCCGCTCCTCTTCGCCGGCGTGAGCATGGGCGGCCAGCTCATGATCACCTCGGAAGTCGAGAATTACCCCGGCTTCCCGGAGCCGGTGCTGGGGCCGGAGCTCATGGAGAGGATGAAGAAGCAGTGCGAGCGCCTCGGCGTGCCTATCCTCGCGGAGAACGTGGCCAAGCTCGACCTCTCCAAGCGCCCCTTCGCCGTGGAGAGCACCGAGGGCAAGAAAGCCCTGGCCGAGACGCTCATCCTGGCCACCGGCGCCAAGGCCCGGCTCCTGGGCCTGCCTTCGGAAACCCGGCTCATGGGCCACGGGGTCTCGGCCTGCGCCACCTGCGACGGCTTCTTCTTCCGCGGCAAGGAGGTCTGCGTGGTGGGCGGCGGGGACACGGCTATCGAGGAAGCGACCTTCCTCACCCGTTTCGCCTCCAAGGTGACGCTCGTCCACCGACGCGACGCCCTGCGCGCCTCCAAGATCATGCAGGAGAAGGCGCGCAAGAACCCCAAGATCTCCTTCCTCTGGGACAGCGCGGTCGAAGAGGTTCTGGGCGACGCCCATGTCCGCGGGGTCCGCGTCAAGAACCTCAAGACCGGGAAGGTCTCGGACCTGGCCTGCCACGGGGTGTTCGTGGCCATCGGCCACGAGCCCATGACCGCCCTGCTCGACGGGCAGCTCGCGCTGGAGCCCAACGGCTACGTGAAGACCGACGGACGCACGCGCACCTCGGTGGAAGGGGTCTTCGCCTGCGGGGACCTCATGGACTCCATGTACCGCCAAGCGGTCACGGCCGCGGGCACGGGGTGCATGGCTGCCCTGGAAGCGGAGCGCTTCCTGGCCGCGCACGCTTCCTAAATCGCGGAAAAACGCGTTCGTTTTTCCGCGATTTAGGACCTTACGGCGGCCGGGGCGGGACGGGAAGGGGGTTGCGCGGCCTTGGACGCGTCCACGCCGTAGAGGCGCTCGCGGTCGATGCGCGGCTCCAAGGCCTGGAGCAGGTCCGGCAATTCCTTCCCCTCGCGCGCCGCGAGGAGGCGGCCCAAGGCCAGCGAGACCGAGAGCATGGCGTTCATGCCGATATTGGCCTTGCGCTGCATGAGGGCGATCTTCTCGGCGGCGGAGGCGTCGCGCCGGATCTTCCCCCTGCGAAGCGCCAAGTCGAGCTCCAAGGACAGGAGTTTGGCGTCCACCTCGTCTAGGCCGGCCAGCTCCGAGAGCTTCTTGCCCAGGAAGCAGGGGGCGATGATCTCCTCGACGTTGGCCACCGCGTTGAGACACCCTTTGCCGCCGTAGCGCTTGGAGCGCATCCAAAGGCCGGCCAGCTCGTCGTCATTGGCCGCGGAGATGGACTCCGAGCCCGCGACCGGGGAGAAGCGGTAGTTCATCTCCCTCTCGTTGAAAAGGAAAACGCCCGGGTGCTTGCGGGTGAGGGGACAAGCCTCGACGATGCTGTCGACCAGATGCACGGCCTCATCGCCGCCCGCGGAAGTGCCCAGGGGAGTGGCCGCGGTGAACTTCATGCCGTTGTCCAAGCGCACGGTGACGCCCACGGTGGGGATGCCCGCGTTGGTGGGCTCCTCGTGGGCGGTGATATCCGCGATGACGAGGTCGCCGTCGAGGCGGCGCGTGATCCGCATGCCCTTCTGCGCCAATTCGATGAGCTCCACGATGCGCCCGTACTTGATGAGGCGTTCGGTGTTGCTCCCGCCGCCGCACTTAAGGCCCAGGGCGCCGACCGCGAAGGCGATGTCCGCCTCCATCACCTCGTTGGGCGATTTGGAGCGGTGGGAGACCACCAAGGCCAGGCCATGCTCCTTGGCCGCGCGCGTGGCCAGGAGAGTCTCGCAGAGCGTGCCGATCTGGTTGGCCTTGATGAGGGCCGTGTTGATGAGCCCCTCCTCGGCGCAGCGGATGATGGTGGAGTCCTTGGTGGTCACCAGGTCGTCGCCGATGATGAGTATCTCCTTGCCCATCTCGGCCATGAGCTTCTTCCAGGCGTCGTGGTCATCCTCCGCGAAGGGGTCCTCGATGGAGACGAGCGGATACTCCTTGACCCAGCGCTTATAGAGCGCGATGAGCTCGTCGGAGCTCATGAGCTTGGGGTCCTCGGCCCGCCAGAAGAGGTATTGGCCGACGGACTCCTCCTCCCCGCTCTGCTCCCGGAAGGCCTTGCTCAGCTCGGAGGCCGCGGAGTCGAGGGCCAGCACCACGTCGCGGTCCGGCACGAAGCCGCACTCCTCGATGGCCTGCACCGCCACCTTGAGCGCGCGCTCCTCGGGCAGGAGGTCTCCCTCGCCGCGGGCGTAGGAAGCCACCACCCCCCCCTCCAGGCCGATGCCCACGAAATTGAGCCCCTCCGAGTCCTGAATGATCTGGATGACGCGGCTCTGCAGGGCGTTGGTCACGCGCTGGGCCTCGATGTAGTCCTTGGCGGTCAAGGGCAGGAACATGAGCTCCTGGAAGCTCAGGTTGCCGCCCATCTCCTCGGTGTGCCGCCCGCCCATGATGGAGTTGCGGAACTCCCACGGGGCGAACACCGTGCGCCCGTCGGGGAGCTCGACCTCCTGGAGGCGGTGCACCTCCAGCTTGCGCTTGATCTGGCTGGGCTGGGAGGGATGCCATTTATAGGACGCCTCCCCCGAGACCGGGGCCTTGGAGGAGGCGCGGGCCTCGCGCTTCTTGGCCTCGGCCTCGGCCTGCCGTTCGCGGAAGGCGCGGTATTTGCCCGGGTCGGCGATGAGGAAATCGAAAAAGGCCACCAGGCCGATGGAGAAGAGGAAGCGGCCCAGGTAGACCATCCCGGCCAGGTCCTGCGGCAGGCCCAAGAGGATGAGCGCCGCGCCCAGAGGCAGGGTGAGCAGGCAGAGCATCCGGCTCGCCGCGGGCCCGGCCGCGGACACGGCCAGGTTCTGCGCTTTCACGGCCGGATGGAAGCTCCCCGACTCCTTGCTCACCCCGGGGAAGGCCCCATAGGGGATCTTGAGGAACATCTCGAGATACCAGAGCCAGCGTCCACCAAGACCCTGGGCGAGCTTGGCCTGCGCTGGAGCGGAGAGTTCCGGGCGGAGGTTGCTGGTCTTCACCGCGGCCAGATAGTGGCCCATCTCATGAAGGGCGATGTTCACATGCCAGGCGATGAACCACATCAGCGTGGAGACCACGACCTCCACGCTCAGGAACATCTGGCGCAGGACGTCGCCGCGCGAGGCCACATCCGTGGAGATGCTCAATAGGGAAGTGAGGAAAGCCGCGTGGAAAGAGACCAGCTTGTGGTTGGCGATGATCCAGCCGCGATCGAGCGCCGCTCGGTCCTTCATGGTCGTAGTATATCAAAGCGCGGCGCCGGGGAGGGATATACGCGGCGCACAAAGTGCGCTGCGCGTCTTCAAGGTCGCGCCCGTAGGGCGCATTCCTTCGAAACGCACGGCGACTTTCATCGCCGTGTTCAGCGAGACTGGAGGAGACGCTGAAAGTCGAGCTCCAGGAACAAGGGGAAATGATCGGAGGGGTTGAGGCTGCGCTCGGCGTAGGTCCTCGGGATGGGCTTGACGATCCCCCGGGAATCCCGGTAGCGATATACCTCGGAGCGCCGCACCAGGCCCCGGAGCCCCCGAGAGACCAGGATGCCGTCCATCTGCGCCAAATGGGCGGACGCACCCTTGGGGTGGAAGGTGTGCGTGACCCTCTCGCGCAGGGGCACCGGGGTCTCGCCGAGTTCCAGGCTGTTGGATAGGCCTGCCTCCTTCCAGAGCGGGGCGAAGGCGTCTTCCGCGTTGAGGTCCCCGTTGAAGTCCCCGGCGAGCATCAAGGGCACGCCGTCGCCGAACTCTGCGCGATAGCGCTCGACGATGCGCGCCGCGCCGGCCACCTGCGCCCGCCGCAGCGTCTCCGAATGGGGGTCGCCGGGACGATCGCGCTTGGATTTGAAGTGGACGCCCAGCAGGACCAGGAACGGCTTGGCCGCGCCCGGAGCGCGGAGGACGAGCGCGGGGAGGTCGCGCGAGAACAAGGGGGTCTCCCGGCCCAGGATCGGGTCGCGCCAGACCTCGCCCTTATGGGTGCGGTGCTCGAGCTCGAAGGGCAGGTCCTTCTTGACGAGGAAGGCTATGTCGATGCCGCGCTCGTCGTTGCCTTCGATGAGCAGGGCCCGGTACGCGCCGCCCAGGTAGCGCCGGCTGAAATCCTCCAGCGCCTGGATGTTCTCCACCTCCTCGACGGACACGATGTCGAGGCCGCTCTCGAGGATGGCCCTCGCCTGCTCCCGGCGCTGGCTCTCCTCCTTGGCCACGGCCGCGGAGACCTTCAGGAGCCTCCCCGGCCGCGCGGGGTCCGGGACATGGTCGCCCACCTTTTCGAATAGGTTGAGAAGATTGTAGGTGCCCACGCGCAGGGTCTTGATCGAGTCCAGGGAGCGGACGGGCGCCGCCGCGACGGGGGACCCGGGCTCCCCCGCGTTGAAAGCGGACCCGTCGAAGGTGCGGTCCAAAACCGCGGCCACGCCCGGCGCGGCGAAGCCGCGCCCTTGAACCGCCGCCGCATCCACCCGCGCGGCGGCGCTATCAAGGATATCCTTCGCTGTCTCTTGGCCCCGGGCGGTCTCGCCCGCGTTCAGGGCCGTCGAGGGCGTGCGGGCGGAAGGAGCCTCGATTCCTTCGATGAGAACCGCGGGAGCGGCCGCGACCGGAGAGGCCCCGACAAAAGCCGGGGCCAGGAAGGCTGTTCCCCCCCTCCGGCTATCGCCGGAGATGAGAATAGGGCCAAGGCCGAGACTGGGAAGAGGCGCTGAAAAGAGGCCGGGAGTCGCAACGGAGCGCAGGACCGTTCCGAGCCCGGTCCCGAGCGGGGCGCGCAGGGCCCCCACGGCCGGGACGGCGACGGTCTGGGCTCCGGCGGGGAGGGCGGCGAGGAGGGCCAGGAGCAGAGCGCGCATATCGCTAGGATAGCGGCTCAGCCTGAACAAAACCTGGGGCCTGAGGCCCAGGAACGACGCGGCAAACGGCCTGGGAGGGAAGGGGCCTAGAAACGGGCCGCTTCGCGGCTTTCGGGACCCGCCACGCAGGCGGCGATGGCGAGGTCTCCGGCCACGTTCACCACGGTGCGGCTCATATCGAGGATGCGGTCGACGCCCAGGATGATGCCGATGGCCTCTCCGGGGATCCCTATGGACTGGAGCACGATGACGATGAGGGGCAGCGAGCCTCCCGGCACCCCGGCCGTTCCCACCCCGGCCATCACGGACCAGAGCACCACCGTGAACTGCTGGGAAAGCGTCAGCGCGACCCCGAAGAACTGCGCGAGGAAGAGCACGGTCACGCCCTCGTAGAGGGCCGTGCCGTTCTGGTTGGCCGTGGCCCCGATAGTGAGCACGAAGTTGGCGATGGGCCGGGGGATGCGCAGTTCCTCCTGCGCGGCTTTCAGAGACACCGGCAAGGTCGCGCTGCTCGAGCTGGTGGCGAAAGCCGTGAGCATCACACCGGAGATGTCCCGGAAGAATCCCAGCGGGGAGCGACGGGCGAAGGCGTAGACCGCGGCGGAATACACGACCAAAGCGTGCAGGGCCAGGGCCGCGAGCACGAGGAAGAAATACTTCATAAGCAGGGCCAGAGCCTCGGCGCCCACCGTGGCCGTGACCGAGAAGAGCAAGCCCGCCACGCCCAGAGGGGCCAGCGTCATGGCGAAGCCGATCACCTTGAGCATCACGGCGCTCAGGGAGGTCAGAAGCTCTTTGAGCGCCCGGGTGCGTTCTTCCTCGAGAGCGGACATGGCCAGGCCCACTATGAGGCTGAACACCATCAGGGGGAGCAGGCCCCCCTCCAAGGCGTTGACCGCCGAAGCCAGCGGGTTGCGGGGGATGAGCTCGACCAAGGCCTGGGTCAATCCCTTGGCCTTGCGCGCGTTTTCGACCGGCGCCGCGACCCCGAGCCCGCCCTGGAGCGTCCGCATGAGCCGCTCGCGCCCCTCGCTGGAAAGACCCTCCCCGGGCTTGACCAGCCGCACCCCGGCCACGCCGATGAGCACGGCCAGCGTGGAGAAGAGCAGGGTGAAGACCAGGGTCTTAAAGCCGATCCGGCCCACCTTGCCCGCGTCGCCGATCTCCGCCGTCCCCAGGATGAGCGCCGAGACCACCAGGGGCATCACGGCCATGAAGATGAGGCGGATGAAGATCTGCCCCACGGGCTGGGCCACGCGCACGGCCGCCCATTCCACGGCTTGGGGCTCGAGGAAGGCCCGAGCGAGCAGGCCCAGACAGGCTCCGAGGGCCAGCCCGATGAATATCCTCCAATGCATGGGAAGCTTCATGGCCGGGCATTGTATAAAAAAGGGGTAGAATAGACGCCCATGTGCGGCATACTCGGCATACTGAGGCCCCAAGGACTGGAGCCGGAAGCGGCCCGCCGGCGGCTGAAGACCGCCGCGGATCTTATGGCTCACCGGGGACCCGACGCCGAAGGCTTCTCGGTAAGCGGGAGCATCGCCCTGGGCCACAGGCGCCTGGCCATCCTCGACCTCGACCCGCGCGCGAACCAGCCCATGCTCTCCAAGGACGGCTCGGTGCGCGCGGCCTTCAACGGCGAGATATATAACTTCCGCGAGCTCAGGGAGGAATTGCGCGCCCTGGGAGCCCTCTTCTCCACGGAAAGCGACACCGAGGTGCTCATCGAGGGCTACCGCGCCTGGGGCCTGGGCGGACTGCTCCCCCGCCTGGCGGGCATGTTCGCCTTCGCCCTCCACGACGCGCGCTCCGACACCCTCTACCTCGCGCGCGACCGGGCCGGAAAGAAGCCGCTCTTCTACTGCGAGGAAGCCGGGGAGCTTCTCTTCGCCTCCGAGGCGAAGGCCCTCCTCTCCCTGCGCGGCAAGGCCGCGGCCCTGGACCCGGCGGGGCTGGACGCCTACCTCGCCCTCAAGTTCGTGCCTTCCCCGGGCACTCTCTTCGCCGGGGTCTCCAAGGTCCCCCCGGGCCATTATCTGGAGAAGCGGGGGCAAGGAGCTCCCCGTCTCGAGCGCTTCTGGCTCCCCTTCGGTAAGAGGGGCGTGCCGGCCTCCGAGAAAGACTGCCTGGAAGAGCTCGATTCCCTCTTCTCGCAGGCGGTGCGCCGCAGGCTGGTCAGCGATGTGCCGGTCTGCCTCTTCCTCAGCGGCGGGGTGGATTCCACGCTCATCGCCTCGGAACTCGCCCGCGCCGGAGTCAAGGACATGAGCGCCTACTCCATCGGCTACGAGGACCTGCCGGAATACAACGAGTTCGAATACTCGCGCCTGAGCGCGGAACGCTTCCCCCTGCGCTACGAGGAAGTCCGCATGGACTCGCGCCGGACGCTCTCCCTGCTTCAGGACGACGCGCTGGTGCTCGATGAGCCCATCTCGGACTGGGTCTGGGTCCCGCTCCACGAGCTCAGCCGCAGGGCCCATCAAGACGGCTTCAAGGTCGTCCTGGTGGGCGAGGGGTCCGACGAGCTCTTCTTCGGCTACGACGTGATGAGCGGCGGAGTCCGAGACGTCCGCCGCTTCAAAAACCCGCTTTGGCGCGGCGCGGCCGCGCTGGGGGCCGCCGCGCTCGCGCCGGTCTATCATCGCGTCCGCCGCGGCCATCGCCGCTACGACCTTTTGCGCCGCGCGGGCTCCGGCGAGCCTCCCTATCTCGGCTCCTCGGTGGGCTTCCACGCCTCCCAGCGCCATCAGGTCGCCGGCCCCGCCTTGAAATGCTCCCCGGACCGGCGCCGCGCCATGGCTTTCATCGAGTCGCTCTACCGGACCTTCGGCGAGTATTCACCGCTCCCCGGCGACCCGGAGAGCCTGGTCTCCTTCATCGAATTCTACACCAAGATGGGCGAGGTCCTCCTCCAGCGCGTGGACCGGGTGAGCATGCTCCACTCCCTGGAGGCCCGGGCCCCTTTCCTCGACCATGAGCTGGCCGAATTCTGCTTCTCCCTGCCCGCCTCGCTCAAGCTCCCGGAGGGCGAGCTCAAGGGCCTGCTCAAACGCCACGCCCGAGGCCGCATCCCCGACGCGATCATCGACCGGCCCAAGATGGGCTTCTCCTTCCCCTTCAAGGAATGGCTCCGCAAGGATCTGGGCGCCCCGGTGGAGTCCACGCTCCGCTCCTCCCGGCTCTTCTCCGAGGGCTGGGTGGACGGCCCCTTCTGCCTGCGCCTGCTCGCCGAGCACCGCTCCGGCCTGGTGGACCACGCCCCGCGCCTGTGGATGCTCTACTCCCTGGCGCGCTGGTACGACCGATGGATCGCGTGAAGGTCGCCCTCGCCTGCCGCCGGGTCCGGGGCTCCACCGGGACCGAGACCACGATCTTCGAGCACGCGCGCCGCCTCTGCGCCCTGGGCTGGGAGGTGCATGTCTACGCGGAGAAGCTCGATTCCCGGCGCTTGAAGGCCTACGGCGCCCGCCCCCACCTCGTGCCGGGCTGGCCCTGGGGCAGTCATTTCAAGCGGCGCGTCTTCGCGGCGCTCTCCGACGCCCTGCTCTCGCCCAAGAAGTTCGATCTGGTCTGGGGGCACGGGGACTCCCTGCGCCAGGACGTGCTCAGCCTCCACAACTGCGTCCACGCCGCCCACCAGGCGGTGCGCGGCGCGCCGCTCCCCGCCGCCTCCGGGGTGGGGCGCATCCATGAGCGCCAATTGAGGGAGAAGTCCTTCCGCCTCCTCATCGCCAATTCGGCGCTCATGAAGAAGGAACTCATGGACCGCTTCGCCATCCCGGAGGGCCTCCTGAGCGTCGTGCATCCGGGCCACGACCCGGTCCGCTTCCGGCCGGGCGGGCGGCAGGAGTTGGGACTCCCCCTGCGCCGGCGGCTGGGAATACCCGAGGACGCCCTGCTCGTGGGCTTCATCACCTCGGGGGATTTCAAGAAGCGGGGCCTCGACATCTTCCTGGAAGCCCTCGCCCGCCTGAGCGCGCCCATCAAGGACCGCGTCCACGCCTTAGTCCTCGGCAAGGAGAGCCGCTTGGGCCCCTGGCAGGATATGGCGGGCTCCACGGGCCTGGGCGCCCGGCTCCATTTCCTCCCCCCCGTCGACAAGGTCGAGAGCGCCTACCACGCCCTGGATGTCTACTGCCATCCGGCCCGCTACGAGGAATTCGGCCAGAGCGTGCAGGAGGCCATGGCCTGCGCCGTCCCGGTGCTGACCAGCCGGTGCGTGGGCGCAAGCGAGCTCTTCGGACCCCTCGCCACCTCCCTGCTCGCGGACGCGCCCGAGGCCGGGAGCCTGGCCCGGGACCTTACTCGGCTGATCGCCGACGAGGGATTGCGGTCGAGACTGGGGGCCGAGGGCGCCGAGGCGGCTGGGCCGAACTCCTGGGAGGCGAATTTCAACGCCACGCTCGCCTGCCTGCGCCGCCTGCTGTAAAACCGGCGGTTGAATTGCTATATTCCCCACCGAGTCGGAGTCACTGTCGATATAAGGTAAGGCATATTCTTAGGGAGGCGCAATGAACAGGCTCTTGGGCGTCATGCTGGCGAGCGTGCTGTCGAGTCCGGCGCACGCGGTATTCCTCGGAGGGGTCGGACAGACCTTCGGCAAGGACGAATACAAAGGGACGAACGTCCATGCGGGCGTCAACCTGGGCGCTTTCTCGATCACGCCCGAGTACAGCCGCTACCAGAACAAGAACACCAACGGCGGCATCTCCGCCGCCCAGGTCCGCCTGGGCATGGACACCCGCTGGGCCGGCCTCGGCGTCACCGCCGGCCGGACCTTCCCCCACCAGCGCTATTCCAACTTCTACGGCGGAGCGGACGCGGCTTTCACCATCTCCCCCATGGGAGAGGGCGGGGTGCGCCGCATCGGCGGCCCCGGGCGCGGCGGCGCGCCCACGGGCAAGGGCCTGGCCCGGGTGGATTTCGGGGGCGGCCTGCTCCACACCCAGCACAGGGAAGAGGCGACCGGAGCGACGGCCGAGACCAAGCTGGGACAGAACGACATCCACGGCTTCGTGGGGGCCTCTTTCCTCAACGTCTTGCTCTCGGCGCGCCTGTCCAAGTCGACCTACGACAAGAACCTCAACACCACGGCCGTCCCCAGCCCGGGGCGTACGGCGATCTCTGGGCATCTGGCCTACGGCGGAAGCTACCCGGACACAAGCCTCCATTTGAGCGGGGAGTTCACGGCCTTCCCCATGGTCGCGCCCTACGCGACCTACACCGTGACCCAGTTCAAGGAAGTCGCCTCGACCAAAGCGCCCGAGATCAAAGCCCTCGGGGCCGGGATCCGGGTGGGCCTGGAGATGCTCGGGGTCAACGCCTCCGCGCAGAAGATCAGCTACTCCGGCTACAACGGGACCTTCTTCAACCTCGGAGCGGACCTTAGATTCTAGGGACCGGAGGCCTCATACGAGCGGATCGCGGGGCCACCACCACCGGTTT
>CAYHRV010000016.1:0-5440 GCA_964359165.1 uncultured Elusimicrobia bacterium | reverse complement strand
CCTTTTCTTCCGGCGCCCGGGCCGCCCCAGCCCGGGGCCGGCCCCAACCCCCGCGGGTTTGCCCCCCGATCCGGGAGATAGGCTCATTGCATGATCCTCAGGCCGCCGAGCTTGGGCTGGGGGATGAGGGATTTCGTGAGCGCGCTGACGCCCTGCTCCATGTAGGTGGAGAGGATCAGCACTACGGCGGCCAGGAGCACGGCGACCGCCACGTTCCCCTTGCGGATCGCCTCCTCCTCGTCCAAGTCCCCGGTGAGCTTCTCGAAGGCCTTCAGCGAGATCTGGACGCAGGCCACGGAAAGGAGGAAGCCGAAGGCGAGGTGGCCCGCGGCGTAGCCGGCCAGCCGCAGGGCCCCCCAGGCCCCGCCGCTCTCTCCCGTCAGCCCCACCATCAGGATACTCACCACGGGATAGATGGACTGGCGCATGATCAGGGCCGAGCCGGCCATCAAGGAAGCCAGCATGATGGCCACGGCCACGTTGCCCTTGTGGACCTCGGCCTCCGCGTCCATCTGGGGGGACATCCATAGGAACCCCTTGTAGCTCGAGAAGATGACCAGGAGGGAGAGGAAGATGGAGAGGCCGAACTCCGCCAGGCTCAAGATCAATCGCGTGATGAACATTTCATTCTCCAGTTACATCGGCTGGATCCGGAATTCGTTGCCGGATTCCAGGTAGGTCCGCGTGGCGTCTCCCACGGTCCCCGGCGCCAGCCAGGCCGGGCCCGCGGATTCTATCATGACGAAAGGAAGCCCCTCGTACTCGATGAACACCTCTCCCTTGCGGGGGATGCGGTGCACGGCCATGAGGTAATGGCCGGGGATCTCGAGGCCCACCATCTTGAGGTTAGGCCAATTTCTGAGCACGCTCGCCAGCAGGGCGGTCTTGGTGTCGCAATCCCCCTGCCCCAGGACGAGGGTCTTGGGAGGCGGAATGACGCCGCCGGTGACCTTGGTCCCGGCCCGGTCGGCGGGGATCTCATAGCGCAGGGCGGTCTGCACCATGGCGCTCACCGCGCCCACGAGCTCCTCGACCCCGTACTCGCGCTCCTCCGCCATGGCGGCGAAGGACTTGGAGACCGGGGCAACGCGCGAGGCGTTGCGCCGGACCATGGCCGGGATGTCCGCCTGCACGACGCCCTCGTTCTTGAAGCGGAAGCCGGCGTCGGAGTAGAGGGCCACCCGCCTCTTGCGGTATTCGGCCGCGAGCCCGGCGAGGGTCTCCTCAAGGCGCTTCTGGACCTGGGCGTTCCGGGCCTTGAGCTCCCGGAGCTTCCTGTCGAGCTCCGCCTGGTCCTCGGCCTCCACTTTCCCGGAGAAGGAGTCGCGCTGGGAGGCGGCGATGGCCTCCCGCTGGGACTGCTGATACCATTTATCCAGCTTGTCCAAGTCCGACTTGCGGAAGCCGAACTCGCGCACCGAGTCCGCGACCGCCTCCTCGCTGAGCTCCGCCTCGACGCGCAGCTTGTCGCCGTTGAAGTTCCGAAACCCGTACTCCAGCGAGTAGCCCTCGCCGTCGGTCTCGATCTTCTGCGAGGCGTCCTCCTCCGGATGGGGCAGGGCGGTGCGGTAGCCTGAGCGCCGGGCCTGCGCGCTCGAATGCCTCAGGGAGCCCGCGGCCAGAAGCGCGAGCAGGGCCGCGAAGACCGCCGGGGCCTTGCCTCGAGAAAATCTCACTCGCCGATTCTACCGCCCTTGCGCCCCCCGCGCAAGGGGGGGTCCGCCCGACAGGCGCGGGCCCAAATCCTCCACTAAGCCGTAGATAGGCGGCGGGGGGGGCCTGTCTCGAACCTCATCCTGCGGGTACGCGGTCGGCCGAGGTGTCGGCCGCCGCTCGGAACTCACCCGTCGGCCGCATAAGTCGAGCGCCGGGTTCCGTTACGCCCCGCAGGCCGAGGTTTCGAGCCACCCCCCGCCCGTTCTCAACGCGCGGAGGGATGATCTTTCGACTGGCAGGGCGGCGCGGATCACGATGTCGCGCGCAACTCGGTCCTGGACCGAGTCGTTGGCCATGATACCGCAAGCCTCGCGCCTGTGGAGGATGGAGGATTAGGGGCGGGGGCGGTGCTTGACAGGGCGCGGGGGAATTTTCAATTAATAAATGTGGTAGGCTGATGGAATGATCTCGGTCAGCGGGTTGAGCAAGTCGTATGGGGAGACGCGCGCGGTCTCGGAGATAGGCTTCGAGGTGCGCGAGGGCGAGGTCATGGGCTTCCTGGGGCCCAACGGCGCGGGAAAGACCACCACCCTGCGCATGCTCAGCGGCTTCCTCCCCCCTTCCTCCGGAACCGCCCTGGTCGCGGGCCGCGACATAACGCGCGAGGGCCTGGAGGCGCGGCGCCTCATCGGCTACCTGCCCGAGAACAACCCCCTCTACGAGGAGATGGACGCGGCCGAGTACCTCGAATGGTGCGCGTCCGTGCGTGGGCTCGGCGGCCAAGAGCGCGCCTCGCGGATCCGCTCCGCCATCGAGTCCTGCGCCCTGGGAGAGATGATGAGCCGCCCCATCGGCCTGCTCTCCAAGGGCTTTCGCCAGCGCGTGGGCCTGGCCGCGGCCATACTCCACGACCCGAAAGTGCTCCTGCTTGACGAGCCGACCTCCGGCCTCGACCCCAACCAGGCGCGCGAGGTCCGGGAGCTCATCCTCCGCCTGAAGACCCGCAAGACGGTGCTCTTCTCCACGCACATACTCTCCGAGGCGCGCTCCCTCTGCGACCGCATCATGATCATCCACAAGGGCAGGATCGCCGCCTCGGGCACCCAGGAGGAACTCCTCCGCCTGGGAGGCGGAGGCTCGAGCCTCTCCCTGACGCTGAAGACAGGGTCGGCAGGGCCCACGGAGGGCCCCGTGCGCGAGGCCTTGGCCGGCCTAGCCGGGATCGGTTCCGTGGAGCTCCGAACCGAGGGCGACGAGCTCCATGTTCGCGTCGAGGCGGCGGATGCCGGGGACATCCGCGAGAGCGTCTTCCGCTGTTGCGTGGACCGGAGGTGGACCTTGCTCGAACTCAAGCGGGAGGAGGCTTCCCTGGAGAAGCTCTTCCACGAGCTGACTCAATGAAGCGGCGGACACTCGAGCTCTATAAGAAGGAGCTGCGCGCATACTTCGACACCCCCACGGCCTACGTGGTCACGGTGGTGATGCTCCTGCTCCTGGGCTATCTCTTCGCCTCCCCCCTCTTCCTCATGAACCAGGCCTCGCTGGCGAGCCTGCTCGATTCCGCCCCATTGCTCTTCCTCTTCTTCATCCCGGCCCTCACCATGCGCCTCTACGCGGAGGAGCATAAATCCGGCACCCTCGAGATACTGGCCACCCTCCCGGTGCTCGACCTGGAGATACTCGCGGCCAAGTATCTGGCGGCCATGACGGTGGTCACCTTCATGCTGGCTGGGACAGCCCCCTATCCCATCGTGCTCTGGCTCCTGGGCAGCCCCGACTGGGGAGCCATGCTCGGCGGCTACGCGGCGCTCTGGCTGAGCGCCGCCCTCCTGGCCTCCATCGGCCTGTGGACCTCGACTCTGACGCGCAACCAGATCACCGCCTTCATCACGGCCTTCCTCCTCGGCTTCATCCTGTTCCTGGCGGGGAAATTCCACGTGCTCTTCCCGCCCCTGGCCGCCGCGGCCATGGACTTCGTCGGCTTCGACTCGCACATGGCCGCGCTCGGCCGGGGAGTGCTCGACACGCGCGACCTGCTCTATTTCGCGACCTTCACGGGCTTTTTCCTATATCTCGCCTATCTGCGCGCGAGCCTGCGGAGGGTGCTATGAGCGCGCGGGCCGGGCGCGAGAGCCTCCGCCTTTCCGCGGCCGGGGCCGTTCTCGCCGCGCTCTGCGCGCTCTTGGTCAACCTCGTCTCCTCCCGCCTCTACCTGCGCGCGGACCTGAGCGCGGACCGTCTCTACTCCCTGAGCCCGGGCTCCAAGCGCGTCCTGCGCTCGCTCCCGGGGCCCGTCGAGGCGCGCGCGTACTTCTCCAACGAGCTCCCCCCTGAGTTCGCGGCCGGGCGCTCCTACGCGCGCGACATCCTCCGGGAGTACCGCTCCGCCTCGGGAGGGAAGTTCCGCTTCCGCTTCGTGGACGTCGACCGCGACGAGGCGGGCAAGCGCGAGGCCCTCTCCCAGGGGGTGTCGCCGGTGCAGTTCAACGTCGTGTCCCAGGAGCGCTACGAGGTGCGCGAGGGACTCATGGGCCTGGTGCTCCAGCATGAGGACAAGAAGGAGGTCCTCGCGGTCATCACCAAGGCGGAAGGCCTCGAATACGATCTCACCTCGCGCATCCTGCGCCTGACCGAGCGCAAGAAGAAGGTCGTCGCCCTGGTGTCGAGCCACAAGGCCCAGGGCAAGGACCGCCTGCACGAAAGCGTGCGCGAATCCCTGGGGACGCACTACCAGCTGCGCTCCCTGGACCTCTCGGACCTCACGCCCGGCGCCACGGTGCCGGCGGAGGTGGACGCCCTTCTCCTCCTGGGGCCGCAGGAGAGGCTCGAGCCCCGCCACCTCTACGCCCTGGACCAGTATCTCCTCTCGGGACGGCCCCTGCTGGCCGCCTTCGACACGCGCCGCTCCGATTTCCAATCCTTCATGTCCAGCACCCTGGACACCGGCGTGCCTGATTGGCTCAAGTCCTACGGGATCCGGGTCAAGCAGAATTTCGTGCTCGACATGCAGTGCCAGAAAGTCACCATTTCCCAGGCCCAGGGCTGGTACACCATTTCCAACATCGTGAGTTATCCGCTCTTCGTGCTCTCCACGGCCCTGGACCGCGACCACCCGGCCACGCGCGGGCTCAGGGGGCTCACCCTCGCCATGGCCAGCCCCCTCGAGATCGACGGGGCGGGCCTCACCGTGCGCGCTCTGGCGCGCTCCTCGCGCCAGAGTTGGCTGCGCTCCTCCTGGGCGCGCGGCGCGTTCTTCAACATCAGCCCCGTGCAGGAACTGCTCCCGGGCGAAGGCGACCCCAAGGGGCCTTTCACCCTGGCCGCGGCCGTGGAGGGCCCCTTCACGAGCCATTTCTCCACCGCGCCCCAAGCCGCGCATCCCCTCCCCAAGGAGGCCGACCCCAAGACCTTCATCCCCTCAGGCCGCGGCAGACTTCTGGTAGCCGGGACCTCCCGCCTGGCCGCCCCGGAGATGCCCGCCGGGGACGCCGGCCCGGTATTCCTCATGAACGCCGTGGACTGGATGGCGATGGAGGACGACCTCTCCGCCATCCGGGCCAAGGGGATAGTCTTCCGACCCCTCCAGGAGATCCCCCCGACGGCCAAGCTTGTCCTGCGGTGGTTCCTCATCCTGACCCCGCCCGGCTTGGCCATGGGCTTCGGCCTCCTGCGCCTGCGCTCCCGGCGCGGGGAAAGGAAACGGCGGGCCGCCGCGTAAAACCCGGCCCGACCCCCCGCCGCCCGGTGAATAGCCCCCGTTTTTTAAAACACGTGTTGTTAAACC
>CAYHRV010000015.1:0-25519 GCA_964359165.1 uncultured Elusimicrobia bacterium | reverse complement strand
AGGAAAAGGGAGAGTTTATGAGCGACACACCCATATCGGACGAGCAGAAGAAAGAAGAGGAGCGCAAGGGCGGAGCCGTCATCCCGCCCTGGATGCGCGGCGCGGCCGACATCCGCGTCGGGGGCGCCGGGTCCCTGGGCGGGTCGGGGGGCGGCCTCTTCGGCTCGGGCAGCGGCCTCTTGGGCCTGGGCGGGGCCGGCGGGGCGGCCGCGGGCTCGCGCGGCCTGGTCAGCTCCATGCTCGCTTTCATGCAGTCGAAGGCCCTGCTCGTGTCCGCCATCGCGCTCAGCATGTTCGGCTCCCTTTTCGGGTTGAGTTCCCAGAAGCAGAACGGCTTCGGGGCGAGCCGGGGCGGAGGCAAGGGGCTCTTCAACTCGGCGCGCAACTCCAAGCTCACCTTGCCGGGAGGCCAGGTGCGGGACATTTCCGCTCTGGAGCTCGCCCGGATGGCCAATAAGGGGGCTTTCGACTCCGGCGCGGCGGAGGGGAACGCCGCCGCCGGGCAGGAGGGCGCCCAAGCCGAGGACGCCTCGGCCTCCCAAGCTCCCGATGCGGGAGCCATGCCGGCCGGGGACCCGATGGCCGGGGCTTCGGATATAGCCCCGCTGGCCGGAGGCGTTCCTCCGGGGATCGGGGACCTGGGCAAAGGTTTGGAGGGAGGGAAGCTCGCGGCGATGAGCGGACTGGGGTCCATGGGCGGTGGGGGAAGCGGAGCTTCCATGTCCGCCGGCGGGCCTCCGGGAAAGCTCGAGGACACGGCCTCGGGTCAGGCCCGGGCGTTCTCCAATCCGGCCGGAGCCAAGACGATCTCGGCCAAGACGCCGATCAACACGGGAAGGACGGCGCTCAAGGGAGCCAGCGCCAAGCGTCTGGCCCAGTTGAGCAGCGCGGTGGGTCCCACCAAGGCCGCCGGCACGGAGATCGGGGCGGCGACGCAGAGCCGGGCCTGGGAAGCGGCTCCGGACACGGGCAAGGGGCTCGGCGGAGCCGGACTCTCGCAGGGCAGCGGGAACGCGGGGGGCGGCGGATTCAGCTCCAACGAGGGCAACGAGGGCGGCGGTCCGATGAACACGGGGAGTTCCTCCGGGGACCCGACCTGGAATGATGATGAGGTCGCTCCCACCGTCAAGGGCGTGAATTGGACCGTCTACCAGGATCTGGTGGACATCGCCACCAAGGCCTTGAAGCTGGCTACCTACCTGACCATGATCGCTTTCGGACTGCACCTGCTCGCCAAGATCCCGGTGTTGGCTCCCTACGCCTTGCCGGCGGCGATTGCGGCATCCGTTGCCGCGGCTGGGGCCGCCACGGTGGCGATGGGCTGCGGCTTGCTCATCGCCGCGAAATTCGGGCAGATCCTGCAGGGAGCCATCTTCGCCGGAGTCGGCGGACTCGTGGCCGTGTTGTCGGTGCTCGCGGCCAAGCAAGACATGAAAGCGTTCAAGGCTCAGAAACTTGCCCAGGAAGCCGGAAAAGAGCTGGGGAAGGGAGCGGCTAAAGCGCTTGGCCAGGAGGCCGCCAAGAAAGGCGCGCTGGATGCGGCGACCAAGGCGGCCATAAAGGAAGGGGTCAAATACACAGGGAAGGCCGCTCTCCAGTACGGAGGGACGGCGGCCGTGGCCGACGTGGGGCAGGCCGTGGGCAAAGGCTTGGAAGTCGCTCCGCCGGAAGGGGCGGAAAAGGGGAAGCATCTCTGGGAGAACCTCTGGACCGAGCAGGCTCCGGGCTCCGGCGCGGACAGGCCGAGCGCTCTGGAGGACGGCATCAAGGACACCAGCTCGAAGCTCTCGGAAGCCGATGAGAAGGGCGGAGGCAGCGTGGTCGGCGGCATCTTGAAGAAATTGTTCGGCTAAGGGGTTGCGACGAAATAAGAGGTAGGATTTATGGAAAATGATAACGATCCTGTCATAACGGTCAAGGGCCGCGAGGAAGAGGAGGAGCGCAAGGGCGGAGCCCCGCCGTGGATCATCGGCGGCGGCCGCTCCGGCGGCCTTCTCCAGCGCATGGGCTTCGGCGGCCGGGGCATCGGGCAGGGCATGGCCGGCGCCGGGGCGGGCGCGGGAAAGATGGGCCTGGCCCGGTCCGTGGTGGCGTTTTTGGGCTCCAACGCGGGCAAGGCCCTCACCGTGGCCATGATCTGCGGAAGCTCCGTCTTCTCCCTCTACAGCGTCCAGATGTCCGCGGTCAAGGCGAAACCCTCCGTCTCCAAGCGGGGGGTGTTCAACGATCCGAGCCAGGCGCTCGCGCGCAGGCAGGCGGAGATGAACTCGCTCGCCGCCGTTTCCGGGGCCAATAAGGGCTTCTTCGGCTCGGAGCAGGCCGCCGCCGACGCGGCCGCGGCCGGGCAGACCGCGGATGGGGCGCAGGACGCTCCCGTGGACGCTCCCGAGACCGCGGCAACGCCCATTCCCGGCGGGATCCCCGATCCCAACCAGATCGCGGCCCAGGCGGCTCAACAGCTCTCGAAGAACAAGCCGGGCGCGGGCACCGCCGGCGCGGCCGGAGGCGGAGGAGGCGGGTCCTCGTCCGCGGGCGCTCCCAATCTCGGCGGAGCCCTCGCGTCCATGAAGGGCGTGGACTCCAAGACGCTCCCGACCAAGAACCTTCAGGCCATGCGGGGCGGCGTGCAGACCCGGGCTGCGAGCCTCCGGGGGACCGGACCCGCCCGCGGACGGGGCGCCATGAGCCAGCTCAAGCACGCGAGCCGCGAGTCGCGCAAGGGCGCGGCCTCCAGGGGGCCCGAGGGACAGGCCTACAACGCCGAGAGCGCTTTCAGTCCCGCCGGAGCGTCCGCCGGGGCGGGCTCTTCCCTCGGTGGAGCCGGGGTGCAGTCCGGAGGAGGAGGGGCCGCGGGCGGCATCTCGGATTCCGGAGACGGCGGGCCCATCAGCCAGCCCGACCCGGGCACCGGGGAGCAGAAGGCTCCCGATGCCGGGTCCGGCACCAACCAGACCCCTTATCAGAAGGAACTGACCATGGCGGTCTCCCTTCTGATGGTGGCCTCGACGATCATCATGATCGTGGGCATGCTCTCCCTGGCCGGGAACACCCCGTTCACGGCCTTCCTCAAAGGGATCGCCAAGATGCTCTACATCGCCGCGATCGCCATGGCCGCCATGGCCACGCTCATCGGGGCGATGATCATGAGTAAATACGGACAGCAATCCCAAGGCATGATACTCACCATCGGCGGCGGAATCACCACCGCGGCCGCCGGAATAGCTTGGGCCGTCGGAACTACGACGGGTTCTTGGATAGCGGTGCTGGGGGGCATCGCGGGGCTGGCCACCAGCGTAGGCTCGCTCCTGGCCCCGAGCAAGGTGCCTTCCACCGCCCCGAGCGCGGAATCGAAAACGAGCGCGACCTCCGGGACGACCGCGGGGAAATGAGGAACTATGAGTGACAATGCCGTAAAGACCGAGAAAGAAGAGCGCGAGCGCAAGGGCTCCGCGGTTCCCCTGCCCGGAGGAGCGCAGACCGAGGTCATGCGCGTGGGCGGGAGTTCCGAGGGGTTGCTCTCCCGCCTGGTCGGACGCCTGCGGGCCGAGCCCTGGGGGTCCGCGCCGGCCGTTTCCGCCCGGCCCGGAGTGCAGGCGCTAGGGGGCTTCTTCTCGGGACTTTCCGTCGGAGGAAAACTCCTGCTGGCGGGCGCCGTGATGGCGCTCGCGGGCGGTGGATTCATCGCCGTCAGCATGCTCCAGAACCGGGGAGAAAGGGGAGAGACGCCGAACCCGGACCTTTCCGCCATCGACTCGACCATGAAAGTGCGCAAGCGCAACCACGACGGGAGCCGTTCCCTGAGCTACATGGCCGATGCTTCCAAGGGAGAATTGGCTTGGCCCGCGGCCACTGCGGCGCGGCCGCAGGCCAAACCGGCGGAGAAGGATGCGGCCATGAAGGAGACGGCTCCGACGGCTGAGCCGTCTGTCGAGGATGCCCTGCCGGCGGACATGGGCTCTTCTTCCATCAAGCCGCAGTTGGGCGCTAGTCCCTTCGCATCCGTTTTGAACACCGGGGGAGGCTCGGGCGGCGGAGGTTCCGGCCAGGCCCAGGCCGGGAAGGGTGGAGCGGGGGACGACGCTTTGGCCTCGGCGGGTAAATCTCCCGCGGACTTGGCCGGCCGCAAGAGGCTCACGGCCATCGGCCCGGGCAGGAACCCCGGGCTTTCGCGAGGCATCGGCTCCGCCGCGCGGCGGCGCATGGGCAACGCCATGAACCAGCTCAAGTTCGCCAAGGCCATGTCCGGCAAGGGCGCCGCGACCTCGGTCGGAGAGACCGGGGCGAGCTACGGCTCGCAGGGTTTCGACAACAGCAGCGTCCCCGGCGCGTCCATCGGAGGAGCGGGACTCAGCCAGGGTTCCCCGGGAGGGGTCTCTTCTCCGGGAGGCGACTCCCAGTCCTCGACCGGGGGAGGGACGATAGGCAACGGCGGCTCGGAAGGCACGGATTCGCTCGCGCCGGACGTGATAGGCAAGGATAACACGGCCTATCAGGACCTTTTGGACGGGGCCCAGGAGAAATTCGACCAGGCGATGATGGCGTTCATCGCCGGACTCGCCCTCATCGCCATCGGCGCGGCTCTCATGATCACCGGGATAGCCTTCAAGATCGGCCTTCTGGCGGTGATCGCGGGCGTTGCTTTATTGGCCCTGGCTTTCGGCCTATACATGATGGGCCGCCAGATGAACGATACTATAGAAAAGCAGTTCGGGCAGATCGACCAAGCGGCCCTTTCCAACGCTCAGGGCAACGATATCGGGGGCATGCTCCGAGGCAGAGGATACGACGTTCCGACGGGATTCGATCCGAAGGGCACCAATTGCGGCAGGGATCTGGCCTGCTACGAACAGATATTTAAGAACAGGAAAGTGGATGCGAAGAAGCTCGGATTGGATGGGAGCGGAGCCCCGGCGATCAAGCCGGTGGAGCGCTGATGGAAGAAGCCGCGGCGGAGCAGGCGCAAAGCGAGAGCGAAGGCCCGGGCCTGCGCAGGACTCTGGCCATGGGCCTGTGGGTGGGCGCGGTGCTCACCGCGATCGCGCTCATCCATGCCTGCACCGAGTTCGGCCAGGTCCCGGGACTAGCCGGGGCCATGGCCCTGAAAGTAGGCGGTCTGTGCGCGGCATATGCGGTGCTGGGGATGCTGCTATTCTTCAAGAGGGGGGCCTAGGTGGCGGGATTCATCGAGCGCAACAAGAAGAAGGGCTTGCTCGCCCTGCTCTTGTACATCGCGCGCAGGGGGAAAACCGCGGCCGGGGCCGCGATGACCCTGGTCGTGGTAGGTTTGGTGCTTTTCCTGGGCACCCCGGAAGCGGTCCGTCAGAGAGTCCCCTGGGCTCCCCGCGGGCTCTTGACCCGGGGCATGGACACCTCGAACTCCGGTCTGGGCGCCGATGAGCAGGATGTGGCGATGCGCCTCTCCGAGGAGAAGGGAGAGGGGATGGAGTCGCTGACCCGGCGCATGCTCAACGCCCTCTCCGGCCCGAAACAGCCCGTCGTGGACATGGTGGCGGCCAAGAGCGCCGACCTGCAGGAGCCCAGCGCGCAGAAGCAGTTGGGAGACAAGCTGTCCAAGCATGGCAAGGGCATCCGCGGCATCATGCGCAAGGAAGACTCCTCCCGGGGCAGCGCCTCGATCGCTCTCTCCCCCCAGGAGCTCCAGCGGGGGCTTGCCAACGGCCCGGACCAGATCACTCAACCCCAGTCCTCCATGCGGCGGAACACGCCCGGCGGCGCCCCGATCGGAGGGGACTCTTCATCGGATTTCTCGGGTGATTCGCAGATCGGGAGGCAAGCCGAGGCTGGGACGCCCTCCGCGGCCGGGAGTATTCCTGAAGTCGGGGGGCCGCCTCCGGATACCACCTCGCTCATCATCGGGGGAGGGGAGCCTATCCCCGAGGCCCGCGCGGGGGACGCCAATTTCGACTTGATGGCGGGCACCTACGGCGGCGGAAGTTCCGGCGGCAAGGCCGACATGGAGGGCGACCCCTGCGCCGGGAGCCGGCGCGCGCAGGGCTGCGTCCAATGGAAGACCGAGAAGGATAAGAGCAAAAAGGAGGAAGTCAATCCGGCCCTGCTCGGCTATTCAAATGACAGCAGCCCCGCGAGCTATCAACTCGCGGAGGTGAAAGCCTACAGTTTCGCGGCCGCTCCCAGGGACGTGATTTCGGAGACTTTGGTCACCAAGAAAGGTTCCCAGCCGACCACCAAGACCTCTTACGGCCAATGCGGCGACAACTGCCCGAAAGAGTACGCATCCATGGTCAGCGACGCGCCTTTCCAGAGAAGGAAGACAGAGCAGGGGCTGGTCAAGCTCGACGACGAAGCGGTGGACATCGGCGGCATCCCGGATTCCGCCAAGGTGGCGGATTACGCCCAGCAGGTCAAGGACATGGACGCGGCGGCCAAGGCCTGCGAGGAGGCTGCGTTGAAGGAGGGGCAGGGATATAATATCCAGAGCAAGAAGGGCATGGGAGAGGAGGAGTCTCAGAAGAATGAGCAGGCGAATCTCTTTAACAAGTTCATGAAGGCCAGCGACGACTATCTCAAGGCGATAAAGGAAAGAGGAGGCCCATATGGGAATCCTGGGCGTTCATTCGCTGAGGGCTCCGTCTATGAGCACGGTAATGCGCAAAGCTCCCCAGATGACCCCCCCTCGCCGAACTTGAGTTTATTCATGGAATGCGGAGCGGCGGATCAGGCCGGCTGGGGGAGAAAGGGGAAAGCTGTTGATGATGAGTTGAAAAATGCAATCGACGATTGCAATGGTTTTGGGCATTATCATCCCTGTTTCAGCCCGAAATGCAAACCTCCCTTTTTTTCTAATTGCTACTGTGGCGGTGGAGATGGGCAGTCTAGACGAGATAGGATTACGAAGGCCAATGACCGGAAGAAGACATTCAGCGAAGATTTCAAACTATGTGATGATAATGCCAAGACCGTGGCCAAGGCCTGCAATGATGTTAAAAAGGCCGTCTCAAAAAAGCGGAATTCCGATTGCCAGACCACCAGCACCGAATATACCATCTCAGACGTCGAGTCGGGCATGGCAAACCGGGATTGCGACAAGCTGGTATGGAATCGCGTTTCCGAGGGTGGGACCACGGATATCGGCCTGTTGGTCAACACGGCTGACAATATGGGCCGGGACAAGAATTTTTCAGTCGACAATAAAGACGCTGAAGGCAAGTGGAAACAGTATAAAGAAGTAGGGTGGAAGTAACAGGAGGAGCATATGGCTCAGGAAAACGAAGCGCCCAAATTGCCGTCGTTCAAGACCACGAATAAAAAGGAGGAGGAGAAGGGCGCCGTCCCTTCCTTCCTCAAGGGGTTCTCGCGCTCCGCGACGCCCATGCCCAAGGCCCGCGCGGGCCTGCCCGCGGTCAACCTGGTCGACCGCCTTAAGTCGCTGAGGAAGAAGGACTTGGCCTTCATCGCGGCCGGCCTCTCGACCCTGGTGATGGCTCCCGTGGCCGAGCACTTCGTGATGAGCCCCGAGGACCAGAGCGGACAGCTCCAGGGCGGCTTCAGCCGCAACGGCGCCTTCGGCGACGCGGGGAGCATCTATGACCCGGGAACCGGGTCCATGTCCCCGGGCGGCCTCATCGGCCAGGGCAGCGACGTGATCACGCCGCTCAACGTGCGCGACCCCAGCGCCCTCATCATGGGCCCGGGCATGGTGCAGAAGCCCTCGGCCTCGGTGGACGCGGCCGCGCCGCCCAAGGCGGACTCGGGCTGGAAGGACGCGCTGGCCGCGGCGCAGAAGGGCGCCACCGCCGCGACCAAGGCCGCCAAGCTCCCCACCCCGCATCCCAAGATGCAGGGCGCCCTGCGCGGAGGCGTGGGAGGCGGCGGGGGAGGCAGCGGGGCTTCCTTCACCTTGCCGCCCATCAACGCGAACAACGTCCCCAACCGCGCCGGGGACAGCAACGCGCTCACGCGCAGCCAAGCGGCGCCCGGCTACAAGGGGGCGGCTTCGCGCTCCACGGCGCCCGGCGGAGGAGCCGAGTCCCTCAAGGGGGCGGGCTCCAGGCAGGGAGACTTGATGAACAAGGGCGGCTCCGCGGCCGGAGCCTTGGACCAGGCGGCGCGGGAGGCCATCCCGGGCGGCTACGGCGGGGCCGGAGCCGGAGGACCCAGCGGCGGCGAGGCGGACAAGGGCCCCGGAGGAAGCAACGCCAAGGACAGCAAGAGCCTCGGCGAGTCCCTCGAGTTCCTGCGGCGCAAGATGGAGATGGAGAAGGAGATGGACCTCAAGTGGAAGAAGAAGGCCTGGAAGGAGTTCGAACGGGGCAAGATGATCGAGGAGACGCTCATCAAGAGCGCCATCGAGAACCTGCTCGGCAAAGGCCTCTTCGAGCCCATGGGCGGCGCCATCGGCGACGCTTTTAAGAGCCTCACGGGCGGCCCGCAGGGCATGAGCTGCAAGAACAAGAACGGGGACGTCGTCCAGTTGAGCATGGCTGAGTGGGGCAAGTGGGGCAAGGAGGCCAGCCAGAAGGGCGACCTCCAGGGCTGCAAGCCCTGGCCCGGCTCCAGTCCCACCGGGGGCGGCGGCACCGGCAATCCCAGCGACCAGGCTCCGGGGGATGTCGGCCCCATCGGCGGCGGCGGCGGCCAGCAGCCTCAGCCCGGAACGGGGAGGAAGAGCGCCTATGCCCGGTTCTCGGAGGCGCAGGGAGGCGCCAAGGGCTGGTCCGGGGAAGTGGGCAAATTGGGCTCGGCGAAGTCCCAAGTGGCGGCGGCCAAGACCCGCGCCTGCCTGGGCACCGATGCTCCCTACAAGAAGATATGCGCGCAGATGGGCGCTGCGCAGGGCAAGCTCGATGCGTCCGAAGCCACCTTCAAGGAAGCGACGGCCAAGAACGAGGCGGCGCAGAAGCTCATCGGCGGCGCGAACAAGACCATGGACGAGGCCCTCAAGGAATATGCTTCCCAGTGGCTGGTCAAGGAGAAGGCGGTCTCGGGCAGCGCCAAAAGCGCGCTGGGCGCCTACAAGACCGACGCTCCCGCGGAGTTCGGCTTCCAAGCCGCGCAAGGAGCTTTCGAGGGAATGAAGGGCGGGGCGCAGGAGGTGGACTCCTGGCAGTCCAAGGAGGAGCAACTCCAGAAGGAGGCCGCCCAGAAGCTGGAAGAATCCAAGGCGACGCTCGAGCAGGGCGTCCAGGCGGTGAACAAGGCCCTCGGCGAGGGGACCATCACCTCCGAGGTCACCAAGGTCAAGTCGATCGTGGCCACGCTGCCCGAGCAGGCGGCCAACAAGCAGGAGTACGTCAAGGCCCTGGAAGCGGCTCAGCAAGCGGTCCTCGACTCCGGCGGCTCGGGCAAGAGCGGGCTTTCGGCCACCGGCGGGGCGATGCTCGCCTCCAAGGCGGCGCTCGAGGAGGCCCTCGTGGTGGACCGCGCCTCGCTGGAAGGAAGCGACAAGGCGGCCGGCGGGCGCAACTTCGCGGGGAACGGCAAGGGCACGGATAAGTCCGTGGTCAAGGCCGCGGAGAACGCCAACAAGGCGGTGGAGGCGTTGAAGACCGGCTTCCCGAACATCGCGGACCCCGTCTGCGCGGCGGCGAACGGGCAGGGCGCGGCCTGCATCAACCCGACACTCAAGGAGGCCGCCGACAACGCGATCAAGGCGGCCAATCAGAAAGTGGAGGCCGCGGACAACGCGTTCAAGACCATCGAACAGCTCAATGAGAAGGCCCGCCAGGCGCTGGGAGACTCCAAGAAGCAGTTCGAGGCGCTTTTCGAGCCCATGGGGGGCGCGATCGGGAACGCGGTGACGACGCACCACTGAGGACTTCGCGAATCGGCAGCGGGCGGGGGGAGGCTCGGAGTTCAAGCCTCCCCCCGCTCTATTTACTACGGAGGGGTTTCAATCACATTCTGGGTCTTTCGGCCCAGAATGGATGAGGGCCTTTGGTCCTTGCTTCATCGGGTCTTCCGTGCTAAACTGGAGTCGGATAAGTCCGTCCGCTTGGAGGACGTCATGAATCTTTTATCGCGCGGCAGAATGGCCGCAATTTCGGTATTCCTATTGCAGGGTTTCGTCCAGACGACGGCGCCCCGGCCCGCTTTCGCGGACCCAGGCGAACGGTGGGTCAAGCTCACCATCGTCAAGCACCCTGACGCCGCCGCCGGCAAACGGACCGCGGTCTTCTTTTATCCCGAATCGGAGTACGAATCCTACAAGGACGGGGCTTACCGCCAGACCAAGCTCTATCTCAAGTCCGACAGGCAGTCCGCGGCCCAGAGCTGGCTCGCGAAGGGTCCCAAGAAATTCAACGGCCGGGAGTACGTCTCCTGGCAGCCGGAGAAAGGCGACAAGATACAGGACTCCGCCGCCGAAGCGCCGGATTTCACCCGTGAGACCCTGGTCGTTGCCGCTCCCAAGGCCGAGCCGGGGAAGGTGCCGGGCAAGGAAGACGCGGGAGGGCCCCAGGGAGGCGCGGCCGGAGAATGGGTCAAGGTATCCCACGGAGGGAAGGACTACTACCATCCCAAAGACGCGAAACCGCGCCGCAACGGCGCCGGCAAGCAGCAGATAGACCTCTTCGATTCGCCGGGCGGTAAAAAAGTGCCGAGCCACTTATTCGGAAGCAAGGCCGAAGGCCCGTATACCTTGCATGTAGTCGAGGGCGGCAAGCCGGTCAATGTGCCCGAGGGTTCTTATAAGCGGGAAATAGTGGCGCTGCCCCCAGACCCAGGCGGGCCGGTGGTCGTGGCGCCCAAACCCGAGCCGGGCCAGGCCCCGACGGTCAGCGGCACGGCCGCCGCGCCCGATGACAACCATCCGGTCAACAGGGTCGCCAAGGCTCTTCTGCCTCTCGACGGGAAGGAGGGTGACCTCGCCGACCGGTTTTTGAAATACGTCTGGCGCGAGCCCTGGTCCGGCGGGAAGTCCTTCGTGCATCCCGAGCGCCGCAAAGTCGACGACGGCAAGCCGCTTCTGGGCCCCATCGCCGAGTGGGTCAAGAAGAACCCGGACCAGGCCGCAGTGCTCTACTACGGCCTGGGCTCCGGACAGCCCGCCCCCGGCTGGGTGCTCCAGGACGACAATCTCAGGAAGCTTCTCGCCGACAAGCCGCGCAGCGACCCCAAGCTGGAGGCTTTCGAGGACAGCCTCGCCGAATGCCTGGGCCGCTGGACCACCTCTCCAGGCGGAGAGCCGCCCAAGCACTGCAAGAACGCCCCGGCGGAGGAGACCGAGTTCGCCATCGGCCCCTTGGGCGGCGGAGCGAACCTGCTCAAGTGGGTGAAGGCCTATCTCAAGGACGCGGCCACCGAGTCCAACGCCATCTTCTACGCCCTGAACATCTCGAGCAAGGAACTCGAGGGCCGCATCGGCTCGGCGCCGCCCACCGAGGGCCTGCCGACCGCGGGGCCTCCCGGCGACCGCCGCCTGCCCACGGGCATCGACGTGACCAAGCCCTTCGGCGTGGCCGACCTCTTCGGCACCTGGGGAGACCCCAACGTCCTCTACATCGACGGCCGTTTCCTGGCTCTGGTGGTGCGCACGGTCCGGACCAAGGACAACCCGCCCGAGTACAAACAGATGGTCGGGCTCTACGACATCACCAGTCCCGACAACATCTACGGAAAGCGCTTCGACCTCGACTACCCGGGCGGAGAAGCCTTCAAGCTCGACGACAAGCGTCCCGACGCCCGGCAGTACATCCTGGATTTCAAGCCCATCGAGGGCAAGAACGACATGGAGATATCCATCAAGCGTCCCGACGATACCGGACCCACCGACGGCAACGGAGGCCCGGGGCGCATCCCGACGCTCAACGAGCTCTTCGTCAACCGGGCGGTCAAGGCCCGGAGCTACGGCCATCAGGTCAAGATGGGAGACAAGACCTTCTACGTTTCCGGCGAGTCCGCCGACAGGGGTTCCCTGCTCTTCTGGTCCGAGGAGACCATCCAGCGGGCCATCGACCCCAACGTGAACCCCCGCGACCTGAAACCGGAGATGCTGGCCTACGTCAACAAGAAGTCCGCCGGGGAAGTCGTCAATCTCGGTGATCGGGTGTCCGTGGGCCCGGCGGGGGGGGAAGACCCCGCGAAGGCCTGGCATTGGCTCAAGTGGAACGCGTCCTTGAGGATATGGCAGCCGGAGTTGGGCGAGGCGCCGAAGGTCGAGACCAAGCCCCCGTCCGGGACGCCGGGACAGCCCGGCTCTCCCGACAACAAGCCTCCGGCGCCCGGTCCCACCAATCCCACCGACGGGAAGCCCCCGACGGGAGGAGACCGCGTGCTCCCCGACGGCTGGCCGGACCTGGAGAATTACAACACCACCGACGGCCGCGCCGGGGCGTTGAACAAGGCCCTCAGCGAAGATCTCAAGCCGAGGCTCAAGTTCTATGAGAACAAGACCGGCGCGGTGCCGGGCCAGCAGATCATCATGATGCACGGAAAGAGCCGCCTGCGCATGTCCTATGTGATCTACATCAACAGCGGACAGGACGGCCGGGTGACCGGCAAGACCCTGGGCGAGGAGGTTCTCGCCGGGCGCGTCCTCATGACCGATAGCGACAAGGGAGCGGTGTACTTCGACCTCGACGCCGTGGCCAAGAAGATGGACGCCATCTCGGAGCCCGTGGCCCTGCCCGAGTGGAACGCGGGGGACGGCAACCTCGGCAAGTATCTGCCCGAGGGCGGAGCCAACGCCGTCGACAACGTAAAGGACATGGCCGTGTTGACCCATGTTCTGCCGAAAGCGGGCTACCCGGCCGAGGCGGCCGCCGCCATCGGCGAACGCTCGGCCAAGCTCCTTTCCAAGGCCAAGCCCGGCTCCCACTACAGCTTCTCCGGCAAGAAGTACGACGCTTCCTCGAAAGGTCGGATCGCGATGGGCTATGAAACGGAGGTCGGCGAGGCGTGCGCCGTGCTCTGGCCCGTCCTCAATGAAGAGACCTGCGAATCTCCCGGAAACGATGAAGGCACGACCGGCATCGCCTTCGACCCGGCCAAGGGCATGCTCAACCCCTTCGAGGGCTTCGGCAAGCCTCCCAAGCTCGACGGCGTGACCGCCGTCGAGGTGGTGAAGGTGGATGGCGAGGCCGCGCTCTACCGCTCGGACGCGGTCGACGAGAAAGACGAGAAGAAGAAGACCCAGAAATGGTACCTGGTCTACGTGGTCAAGACCGTGAAAACGGACCCCAAGGACGACAAGGCGGTCGTGACCGTGGGCAAGTACCGGACCAACTACATCCAGGTCTTCCAGACCCCGGCCACGCGCTCCTTCAGGACTTTCCCGGGCAAGGACGCCCTGGGCATCCGGGGCGTGACCTACGACGAGGCGAAGCTCCCCCACGGCCAGTTCCCGCAGGGCAACGCCTTCTACAACGAGATCCCCAAGCCCTACCGCGGGGACAGCACCCTCAACAAAGGTGCCGTCGCCGTCCACGACGCGCCCAACGGGGAGATGCGTTCCAAGGACCCCAAGAACAACTGCGTGGGCGTGGTGCTGTGGTGGAAAGTGACCGCGGAGGACGCCCTTAAGGCCTGCCGGACGAAATAGAAAGTCGCCTTGTCCCGCTTCCGGCAGGATTTAAAATGAGGCAAATGCAACGGGTATTGCCCTTGCTGGGGGCTCTTTGTTTGGCTTCTGCATGCGGGAAGAGGGAATCGCCCTCTCCTGCCTCCCACCCGGCACAGTCGTTGAATCCGGCCATAGAACAGATACGGTCCGACTCCAGGCTCACGCGACAGCAAAAAGACAGATTGATCGAGCACCTGCCGTGGATGGCCGCATTGGCGAGGCAGGAAGAAAAAGACCGAAAGGAGTTGGTCCAGCCCCCTCCGTCCGGCTGGAAGCCCGGGGCCGAGCGGCGAAAGCTCAAGCTGACCCTGATGCCCGAGAAGACCATCATCCGCAAAGGAGAGTCATTGCGTTATCGCCTGGAGGCCCGGAATATCGGCCGCGAGGATATAGGTTTTTATGAACCATTCTCGGCGTTCGTCAAGAGCGGCGATCTCTACGGCCCCCACAGCTACCGTTTCTATGTGACTCCTCCGGGTGGAAAGAAGGAGAGGATGGGGCGTCCCATACTGCCCAGCACTGGGTTCATCCAGGAGGAAGAGATTTCCTTTCCCGATACGATGAGCGCCGCGGGAAAAGACGCCGCCTTCGAGAAAATGAAGATGGAAGACCGAATCGAACGAGGGCTCTCCCTGGCCCTGCGGTCTGGAGAGACTCTGATTACGCGGCCTGATCCAAAGACCGGCAGTCCCTTCAGGGAATTATGGACGGATTTTCAGTTCAAGAAAGCCGGCGCCTATCGGATCAGGGTTGTTTATGAGAACCTGCCACCCGATCCTCCAACCCAGCACCATATTCAGGGTATGATCGGGCGTGGGCACACGCCTGAGGAGCAGAAGAAGTTCCACGACAAGATGGTTCGTAATTCTCTTGGATTGGTCGAATCCAATGAGGTCATCCTAGAGGTGGCCCCATGAAGGTCCTCTGGGTGTTATTGCTGTTCTCTTGTCCGGCTGGGTCTGTGCCGTGCTCGCCAGACGTGATCGGACCTTGCACCCCGGATTTGGAGAAAAGAAAGAGATCATCGATGCTATTGAAGCGGGTCGAAAGGCTGAAGCTGACATGCAAATGGCTCGGGCTGATATGCAGGCTGCCGGCGGATATCTTGCTGAAATGGATAAATTCCTTGGGGACAAGGAAAAGATGCTCAAGGCTCTTGATCAGATGCTTCAGTTTGAGGAGGATATGAAGGACCACTTCAATCATGCGATTCGACTTACGCTGGAGGCCTATCAAGTCGGACCCAAAGTCCAAGATGGTCCAGTGGTGAGGCCTAAAGATCCTGCGGGGCGAGGCCAGTGGTCAGCCGGTCTTGTGGCGATATGGAAGCCAGAGTTGCTATACGATACGAAGAGTTTCAGAAGGGTGAGTGGGATGGATGGTCAGAATCATTTTTTGGGAGGGGAGATCAACTTGACCGAGACTGGAGCAGGGACTTCGCCCGATGGCAAGGTCGTGATTCTCCGGCAGATATTCGAGAATGCCTCAAGGGCTGGCAATCCGGGGTTGTTGGGCTACCTCTTGCATCACGAATCCCAGCACTTCACGGACCTTGTAACCCGGGGAAGAGACGACTATGATCAGGGAGAATTACGCGCCTATACTCAGAGTTTAAAAATGGCCGATGTCTTTGAACTAAGCGAGGATGATAAGACATTTTTTCGAAACAGGAAAAAAGAACACCGCCAAAAAATCGAAGGAGGCCGGCGGGGCTCTCTATTCCCGACCCCGGAGCAGGAGAAGCTCAATGAGATGAAATATGACAAGATACAAACAGAGTTGGAACAATTTAGGAAGATGAGCGAAAGGCTTAGGAAGCAGGTTGATGAAGAGCGTGCGCAAAGACGGCAATATGAGGATGGCATGCAGCGGGAGATGGGCCGGGTGAGAGAGGGTTCGAGACGCGATGACGAATTTCGACGCGGCCAGGAGGAGGCGAGTAGGAGACTACGGGAAAACATCGAACGTGGCGAGGCGGAGCGGCGAGCGCGGGAAGAGCAGGGCCGGCGGGAAGCGTTTGATGAATATGCATTCCAGATGGCATTGGAGAAGATAAGGAAGATGGCTTGGGCTCTCTGCCAGAATCCAGAAACCTATCAGGATTTCAGCGAGGCGATC
Source organism: uncultured Elusimicrobia bacterium (assembly GCA_964359165.1). GTDB lineage: Bacteria > Elusimicrobiota > Elusimicrobia > UBA1565 > UBA1565 > CAYHRV01. Next base: position 9,861 of record CAYHRV010000015.1, on the reverse strand, counting down.
AATTGGGCCAACCATTACGCCAACACTTACGAATCTTTCAGGGCCCGCCTGAGGCCTTCAGGCGGCGTTCCCTCGACCCCTATCGATGGCTGCATACAGGAGCTTCTTTATAGAAGGATTCCCGAGATGCCGGAGCCGGGCCGGCCGTGGAAAATGGATATCGAGTGGTTCCGCAAAGGCGCGCGGGAATTGTCTCCCAACCGTCCTCCGCCGGAAAGGGACTATGATCCGAAACCGGACCGTGGACGCGAACACGATCCGATCGGCATCCCCGGGCGAGTCCCGAGCCCTCCTAACTTCGACGGAGGATGACGGCTTCCTGACCGCGGAGCCCGTTCTGAATCAACCATGAAATCGCTCGCCATACACGGCATAGAGGACGGACTGGCGGCCCGCCTGGAACGGAAGGCGCGCGAGGGCTAGATTTGATCCGGATATCTTGGGAGTCCTTACAGTAGAGCGAGAACGAGCCTGGGACCGAAGGCCTTGCTGGGCCTTCGGACCCAGGCTGTTTTAGGCCCTCTCCCTCTTGAGAACCTAGGCCTTTCCTGGTACCTTATAGGGACGCAAAGACCTATGTTCAAAAAGACGCTCGCTTCCTTCCTGTGCGCGGCCCTTCTCCTCACCGGGGCGCCCTCGCCGCGGCTGGTCCGCTCCGCCTTCGCCGCCGAGGAGCCGGCGATAGACCCGGCGGTCGCGGTCAAGTTCTTCCAGGAGAAGGGCGTGCTCAAGGGACCCGACGACCCCCAGAAGAACTATTTCATCGACGCCGGCACCGGCAAGCTCAACGAGTTCGGCCGCATCGTCTTCAAGTACTTCAAAGCGGAGAGCGACCGCTCGCGCGACTACCAGGAATCCTTCGAGGAGATCCGCAAGACCGGCGAGTTCACCGAGAAGAAGCAGAAGGCGGTCAAGGAAGCCATCAAGGAGGTGACTGAGCGCTTCGGGGGCATCGACTCGGTGGACCCCGAGGACGGCTTCATGCTCGGCGCCAAGCTCAACGCCATCATGACCGGGGTCATGACCGCGGAGGGGCCCAAGGCGGACTTCACCCGCGTCAACACGCCCGAGGGCTACGTCTTCATGGACGACAAGGGCGTGGCCTTCCGCGCCTCCAAGGCCATGGCCTGCCGGGCCAAGGCCTGGCCCGACGACTACGAGCCCCTGGTCATGAGCCTCAAGAAGTTCGCCGAATTCAAGGCCGAGAAGGAGGCCGCCGGCGAATGGGACAACTGGTTCTGCGGCGAGATGAGCGGGGTCACCACCTTCAGCCGGGACTTGGCCGTCCAGCAGAAGCGGATGAACAAGGAGCGTCCGCCCTGCGCGCCCATCGTGCCCGAGACCGGGCGCTACAACTTCGAGATGCTGCAGTACAGCTACTGCAAGATGGACACCCAGGTCAGTGAGCTCGACAAGTCTTGGCGCATCGACCGCATGGTGCGCATCGCCCAGCTCCTGGGGAAGCAGTACCGCGACGACCAGTGGTTCAAGGACGCGAAGCTCGAGAGTGACCTGCTGGCCGAGGCCAAGAAGAAGAAGGTCAACCGCTACGACGGGGTCTGCGGCCGCGAGGTCGCCAATGTGCTCGACCTCGTCGATTGCCGCCTCGCCAAGCGGGTGGAGTACCTGGGGCACGCCAAGGAGAAGCTCGCCCTCTTCAAGACCCGGATGCAGCGCTTCTCCGGGGCGGACTCCATCTCCAACGAGGACGTGGAGGGGATGCGGGGCACCGAGTTCCTCGTCTCCAAGTACGTCTTCCTGACCTTCCTGGAGACCCAGCGCTTCCACACCGTCAACCAGGCCGAGAGCCTCGGCTATGAGTTCCAGACCGACCCGGCCACCGGCAAGCTCGCGCTCAAGGAGATCAAGGACGGGCCGGACGCCAAGGCCCTGGAGGATTCCCTCAAGGACGCTCCGGTGGACAAGGCGAGCCGGGAGGCCTACAAGAAGCGCAAGCTCGACATCGCCAGGAAATTCCTGGGCCTCATGAACGTCTTCCGCGGCCTGGAGTCGGATCTCATCGACGCGGACCTGGGCAGCGCCATGGGGACTTTCTCCGCGGGCCTGCAATCCGCGCAGAAGCGCCTGGGCGAGATCGGCCTGGACTTCCAGCTCTACTCGGCCATGCCCGGCCTGCTCAAGGTGGCCAAGGACGAGAACTCCGGGCTGACCCCGGCCGTGTCCTGGGGCGGGGCCAAGCTCGTCAACAGGATCTCCAAGCTCTGGGGCGGCGACGCGGCGGCGGGCTACCTCAAGAACCGCCAGCTCCTGGACCGCTACCACCCGGGCATCAAGAACGTCTTCGATCTCATCGCCGCGGGCGACTTCAAGGGAGCCCGCGCCGCCGTCATCTCCATGGACCCCGAGGCGGCCCGGACGCACTCCCAGACCGGCCTGGGCGGAGGGGGGGAGCTCTCCGACGCGCAGACGCTCCAGGCCGTGCTCAAGAAGACGCAGGAGACGCTCACCGGGGTCACCAAGGTCCACGTCTGGACCGGGCTGGCCGTCAACATCGTGGTCTGGTCCGCGGTGCTGGCCGTCGCCGCGCCGGTGGCCAGCGCCGCCCTCTCCGGCGTGGCCCGCATGGCCTTCAGCGCGGCCAACACCGTGGCCGCCTACGGCAAGGTGGGCAAGGCCGTCTCCTTCGCCCTGCGCGTGACCGGGGAAGTGGCCGAGCACGCGGCCATCCGCCTCCAGACCCTGAGCCCGGCCGCCGACAAGCTCTACGGCTCGACGAAGACGCTCCGGGCCATGGAGGCCGCGGGGGTGCGCTTTGTCAACGCCTCCGGCCGCATGGCCGCCTTCTCCCTGCTCCTCTCCGGACCCATCTCCGGGGTCATGGGCGCCGGGACGCACGCTTACGAGACCCATCTGGGCAAGGACCACTCGCCTTTCACCTCCGCGGCCGAGGCCTTCATGATGGGCTATCAGCAGGGCGCCCATTGGGCCACCGATTCCTGGCATCCCCTGCTCCTCTACGTCGGCCTGCCCTCCAGCGCCTTCGAGGGCACCAAGCTGGCCGGCGTGGCCGATAGCGTGGCCGGAAGCGGCTTGGTCGGGAACATGAACACGCTCGCCGGCGCGGGCCTGGAGAGGGCCGGCGCCCACGGCGCGGCCTCGTGGCTCGGGGAGATGAGCCTCCAGAACCTGGCCAAGGGAGGCGGCCTGCGCTCGGCCCTCGCCACGGGCCTGGGCATGGCCGACAACATCGGCAAGTACTACATCGTCAGCGCCGCGGCCGGGGAAGCGGGCCGCCAGTATAGCTGGCGCTTCAACCGCGTCGACGTCGATAACGCGGAAAGAGCGATCAAGCGCGCGGAGGCCGAGGCCCAGCAGTGGATGCAGGCCCCCATCTGGCTGGCCATCCCCGTGTTCCCGGCCAAATACGAGGTCCAGGCCCAGGCGGCCCAGCGCAGCCATCAGGGGATGAAGGAATATAAGGAGTCCGGCGAACTGCACCTCATCGCCAACGCGGCCGCCGACATCACGGAACTGCCCCTCAAGAAGACCCCCGAGGTGCCGGTGATGCAGAAAGTCTTCAACCTGCGCTGGCGCGGGGAGTCCGGCGAGCACGGCAAGTTCCGCGTGAGCAAGGAGATGAAGTACGAGGCCATCCGCGAGGAGCTCCCCAACGCGATCAAGGGCGGCTCCACGGGAGTCAAGATCGACCCCCTCTCGGTCAACCCGATGGAATATTACCGGGTCAGCGAGATGGGGGACAACCAGAAGGTCGGCCGCCTCTACGTCAACGACGAGGTGCGCGACCAGGCCCAAGGGCTCTTCGAGAAATCCATCCTCAAGAACGCGAAGCTGGCAGACGGCATACTCTCGGCCAAGACCGGCACCCGCCTCGACGGCTTCGGAACTGTGCGCCCCGGCCACCAGGAGGAGGTGGCGCGCATCCTCTATCGCGCGGGCAAGGAGGGGACCTCCGCCGTGCCCAAGGCCCAGCTCGAGGCCAGCACGAAGCTCCTCAAGCCTTATCTGGAGTCCGAGGAACTCGTCAGCGGCAAGGCCAAGGAACTCCTCTCCGCCCTGCAGAAGAACACGACCCCGGGCAAGGATTTCCAGAGCCTCGTCGAGAACATGATGCAGCGCACCCAGCAGTGGAAGGGCAACCAGGGCGGCGCCCACCCGGATTCCTCCAAGAGCTACGTGGACCTCCTGGGAGAGTTCCGCCAGCAGGCCGCCTCCAAGAAGGGCGGGCTTTCCCCGCAGGAGAGCGCGGTGGTCGGCAAGACCATCGAATACCTGGAGACCATCCACTCTCGCTTCCAGTATTTCAACAAGACCGAGACCTTCACGGCGCGGGTCAAGTCCGCGCTGGAGGCCATCGCCACCGAGTACAAGGGCGGCTCCGCCCCCAACGCCCAGGTCTCCAACGCGGTGGAGGGCTTCCTGCGCCAGACCTTGGAGTGGGCGACCAAGAACCGCTCCGCCGGGGAGGCGGTGCTGAGGGTGGGCGAGAACCCCAAGGGCCTGAAGCCCGGGGATTTCCTGAGCCTGATGGGCAACCTCAAATCCCAGGCCGAGGCCCTCAAGCCCCAGCTCTCCAAGGCGGACTACAAGGTGGTCGAGAGCGCGGTCCGGGAGTTGGAGGCCGCGCCCTGGCTCCTGCATGACTCCAAGGGCACGAACCTGCAAGGCTGGAGGCCGGAGCAGTTCGAGGGCATGATGTACTTCCTCTACTCGCTCTCTCATAAAGGCACGAGCGCGAGCGAGGTGGTGCGCACCTTCCTGATGATGAAGACGGGCGCGGGCAAGACGCTCATCGCCTACGAGGGGCTCCTGCCCATCGCGGACGCCGACGCCGCGAGCCGGGGGAAGAAGACCATCTTCCTCACCGTGCAGTCGAACCTGGAGTCCCAGGCGCGCATCGAGTTCCGCAGCATGAAGAAGCTCTCGACCAAGATGCAGATCGACACCTGGGAGAACTTCAAGACGCGCATCGCCCAGGGCAAGCTCAAGTCCGAGGGCGGACCCGACGACTGGTGGATACTCGGAGACGAGATGGACGGCGCCGCTCTCCAGCCCGCCCTGACCATCGGCGAGACCACGGCCTCGGTATCCAAGGAGTCCATGGGCTACCGGATGCTCAAGGGCATCGGCAAGCGCATGGAGATCCTGCTCGACCGGGGGCCGGCCGAGGTCAAGAACAGGCTCGAAGCCCAAGTGCGCCGCCAGCAGACGACCCTGGAGGGCATGGAGGCCGGAGAGGGGAAGGCGAGCCTGCAGGAGAACGCCAAGACGCTATTGCGCATGACCCGGGAGCTCGACCTCCTGCAGACGAAGGCCTACACGCAGTCGGAGAACAAGTCCCAGGCGCTCCAGCGGGGCCGGGGCTGGCTCAAGCGCCTGACCCAGGAGCGGGGGGACGCGGGGAGCATCGCCGAGCTCCAAGAGCTGGTCGGCTCGCTCGAGAAGACCCCGCAGGCCAAGGCCGCCGACCCCATGGCGCGGCTCGACGGAAAGCTCCGCGACCTCTGGACGGTTCAGAACCAGGCGGACCTCGTGCGGGTGGAGGGGAAGATACAGTCCCTGGTCTCCAAACAGCACTCCATCATGGACTCCATGAAGTCGGCCGACGGCGGCGCCCTGGGCGAGTTGAGGGCGGCGGGCGAGGACATCCTTCAGACCGTGGCCCAGCGAAAGACGCTCTCCGCCGCGGACGGAAAATTCACTTCCCGGCAGATGGAGCTGATGCTCCGGGAGCAGAGGTCGGTGCTCGTGCAGTCGGAGGGCGCGGGACAGGCGGCCATCAAGCATCTCCGGAGCCTGGCCGACGCCGCCCAGCGCTCGGGCAAGCCGTCCTTGGCCTCGGAGTACAAGGCCCAGGCCGCGCGCATCGCCCAGGACGCCGTGACCGCGCGGGAGGGCATACAAGCCAACGCCAAGAGCATCTCGGAAGCGGTCAGGGCCCGCCAGCCCGGCTGGGAGACCAAGGTCCGGGAGCTGATCTCCGAGCGCGAGGTCCTCGTCGGCAAAGCGGTGGCCCGGGAGAATCCGATCTATGAGATATTTGGCCGCATGCGCCAGGACATGTACTCCATGGTCCGCTCCACTATCCGGGTCCAGGACGACTCCGTCGCGCTTCGCGAATCCCCCAAGAAGGCGGGGCAGGCGCTTCGGAACTCCGCGGAGAGCTTCCTGGCCAAGGTCCAGGCGCTCGCCAGCGGCGAGAAATCCGTCGAGGCGCTGGTGGCCGAGGCGAAGGCCCATAAGTCCGCCTGGGACGCCAAAGCCGAGAAGATCTCCAAGATGCTCGAGACCCCGCAGAACGCGAGGCATGAGCAGCTCCTCGCCGAGCGGGGGAAAGCCTACGAGGCCCTCTGGCGCGCGGAGGGAGACCTGCGCTCGGCCAAGGCCGAGTTCGAGGCCGCGGACCCGGGGGCCAAGGCCGCGCTCAAGGACAAGGTCGCCTCGGTCCAGAAGACCGTGGACTCGATGAACGGCAGGGTGTCGGAGCTCCATCGCACGCTCTCGGCCTATGAGGGCCCGCAGAGGGACGCGGTGCGCACGGCCTTGCGCGACCTGCTCGGAGAGTCGCGCCAGACCGCGGGAGCCTGGGAAGCGAAGATCTCCACGCTCAAGGGTCCCCAGGCCGACGCTCTGCGCTCGGAGATGCGCTCCTGGCAGACCCAGTGGGAGAGCCAGCTCAAGAGGCTCGATTTCACCTCGGACCGGGCCAATGCTGCGCTCCAGCGCCGCATCGACGGGGTGGGGACCGGGGAGTTGGCCGCTCGCTACGCGCTCAAGTGGACGGGCGCGCGCTGGGTCCTTTCCAAGGTCCCCGGACTCTCGGACACCCCGATGCTCCAGCCCATCACCCAATCCACCGAGGGCCTGAGCCGGACCTACGCCCGGGGCCTGGTCCGCGAGTTCCTTTCCGATCCCTTCCTCCCCCCGGAGGTGCGCTGGAAGATGTTCTGGAGCATACTCCCCTCGACTCTCTGGCCCCGGGGCCTGAGCGGGAATGGCTCCGGCTGGGTGCGCACCGAGCTTTTCAATCTGGCGCGCGGCTACCTCGACAACCCGGCCAACGTCCGGGTCGACAACATCTCCGGGCGCATCAACGTCATCCATAACGGCCAGTGGTTCGAGTCCATGGACACCCCGACTAGGCGCTATTGGGAACTGCAGTACGGCACGGACCTGACCCTGCCCTACGAGCACAAGACCATCGTGACCATGAACGACTTCATCCGGGACAACCACAACGTGCGCTTCGTGGGCTTCTCCGGCACGGCCGGCAAGGAGTTCTATAACTACCTGGCCGGCAACAAGGTGGACATCGTGGGCAAGGGCTCCACGGCGGCTCCCGGCACCAAGCTGGAGGTGCACGCGGGACCCTCGGGCAAGTTCAATTCCATCGGCGAAGCCATACGCGCGGCCAAGACGGACGCCCAGGGCCTGGTGGTGCTCAGCGTCTCCGACACCCGGATGGTCAAGGCCGTGCGCCATTACCTCCTTAAGACCGGGATGCTCCAGCCCGACAACATCGCCATGGTCTTCTCGGACGCGGAGCTCCTGAGGCTCAACCGCCCCGAGGCGCAGGTGGGGAGGCAGATGAACCTCGACGGGCTCACCACCGGGAAGGTCAAGGTGCTCATCCTCGACACCCGGGTGGGAGGACGCGGCCTGGACCTCAACTTCAAGGGCGACCGTTCCAATCCCAGCCCCTCGGCCTTCAAGGGCTACAAGAACTTCCAGATGCTCATCGTCGACCCCCACGAGATGTCCGGGGTCCACAGCATACAGGCCCAGGGCCGCATCGACCTCGGGCGCGTCCTGCCCGGGGCTCAGCGCAATTTCAAGCTGGTCATGGACATCCAGACCGCGGGCAAGGACCCGATCTTCCTGAAGATGATGAAGGAGGAGCCCGTCTTCCAGCAACTGCGCGATACCCCCGAGGCGCGCAGGTTGGCCCTGGAGGCGGGCAAGATCGAGGCCGATTGGCCCATCCTGCATAATTACGTGGAGAGCCTCGAGAGGCGCTCGGCGAGCCCGGCCCTGACCGAGCTCTACCGGCGCACCGTGGATAAATACCTCACCATGCGCCAGGACGTCGTCGAGCTGGAGGCCCTGCGCTCGGCGAGCGTGATCAACAACCAGGCCACCGTCCCCAACCCCATGTTCCGGGGCTTGTTCCCCTAGCGGATGGGAAGGCCGACGCGTCTTCAGTTTCCGGGCGCCTGCTATCATGTCACCCTCCGGGGCAACAACCGCCAGGCCATCTTCCTGAGCAACCAGGACCGCAGGATATTCCTGACGCTCCTGAGGACCTACAAGGAACGCTACGGCCTGAAGGTGTTCGCCTACTGCCTGAGCGCGAACTCGGCGCAGCTGCTCCTGGAGACTCCGGGCGCGAACCTCTCGAAGGTGATGCAGGGCCTCAACACCTCCTACACCAAGCACTTCAACCGGGAGCACAACACCGTGGGGCACGTGTTCCAGGGCCGCTACAAGGCCCTGCTGGTGGACAAGGACCGCTATCTCGTGGAGCTGACCGGCCGCATCCACATGGCCCCGGTGCGCGAGGGGCTCTCGGACAAGCCGTGGCGCTATCTCTGGTCCTCCTGCGCGGCCTATGTGGAGTCGAAGACCCGGGAGCCCCTCATCGACTCCGAGGCCGCGCTCTCGCGCTTCGCCAAGAACCGATTGACCCAGTCGGTGCGCTATCTCCAGTACATGAAGGAGCAGGCCAAGAGCCCGGAGACCGAGCTGCCGGCGGTCGGAGCCTTCATCGGAGGCAGGGATTTCGCGGATTCGGCGAGGAAAGCCGCGGGGAGCGCCGCGATCCCTTCCCGGGACCCGGACGCGGCCAAGCCCATCCTGGCCCAGGTGCTCTCCAAGCACGGGGTCGACGAGGAGAAGCTCCTGGGCCGGGGGAAATGGCGCGTGGTATCCTCGGCCCGCCGGGAGGCGTTCCACCGCCTCTGGAAGGAAGCGGGCTTGGGAGTCAGCGAGATCGCCCGCATGTTCCGCCGCACCCCCTCGGCCGTCAGCCAGGCCATCCGCTCCCTCGAACTCGAAGGAAAGACCCGATAAGCATGTCGGGTCCAAGGAACCTCGGCTATCCCTATCCTTATGCCTTGGCCGTCTGCTTTCTCCTGCTCTCTTCGTCGGCAAGAACCGCTCCCGCGGCCAAAGAACATCCAGGGGATGCCTTCACGGCGGAACAGATCCTTGAACGGGTGGCGAAGACATACGCCCATTGCAAGACCTACCTGGACGCAGGAGTCGTGGAGACCACGTATATCAGGTCGCTCAGCAGACAACTGGAGTCCAAGCCGTTCATGACCGCTTTCGTCCGTCCTGACAGGTTCCGATTCGAGTACAAGGCGAGGTCCTACTCCACGAACAAGGTCGAGACGAGCCACATCGTGTGGCGCGATAAGAAGAACTGGGTGGCTGAGCCGGAGGACTCCAAAAAGGACCCCTTCATGATGGCCTTGGCCGGAGCGACCGGCGTGTCCGGGGGCTCCGCCCATACCGTGCCTGCCCTCCTCTTGCCCGATGAGGTCGCAGGCCGGCGCATCACAGAAATGACCGAGCCGGAGCGCCTCAAGGATGAGACATTGGGAAAGGCGAGATGCTTCCGGATCAGGGGGCTCCATGGAGGGCAACCCGCTACCGTCTGGATCGACAAAAGGTTTTTCCTACTCCGCAGGATCGACCAGGATCACGACTACAAGGATTTCCGGACGGAGACCCGGACGCTCTATCAGCCGATCCTCGATAAGAAGATCAAACCCGAATTCCTCGAGTTCAAACCGCCCAAGAAGGATTGAGGCCGGATGGGACCTAGGCAGACGTGTCCCAATAAAAATAGGGAATCCTCCGTCTGATTGGTAGAATGGT
>CAYHRV010000014.1:0-26562 GCA_964359165.1 uncultured Elusimicrobia bacterium | reverse complement strand
AGGTCGAGCAGATGCCTGTCGCCGGACACGATGCAGGCGGCCTTGGCGGCCGCCGCGCACTCAAGGACCCGATCATCGTCGGGATCATCCCCGATGACGGACAGAGCGGGCTGGGCCTCGGTGGAAACCACGTCCCATAAGAGGGCCAACTCGTTGAGGGTTTCCACGATGGCCGCTTCTCGATGCGGAAATTTCAGCTTCATCACGTCCCGGAACTCGTCGATGAGAAAGGCCGAGGTGGAGAGCTCTATTTTGGCCGTCAGGGCAAGCCGGATGATTTTCGCGGGAAGGCCCCCGAAGCAGAGGGCGGAGATAAGAACGTTGGTGTCGATGACGACTCGAATCGGTTTCTTATTTCGCGCTTCTGACATGCTGGACCGCTTTTTCCGCGTCAGCGGGCTTGAGCCCCAGCGCTTTCGCCTCGCTCTTCCAGAAGGCGAACACCCGGCCGAGGCGGCGCCTCTGGTCGATATACCTGCGGGTCGCCTCTCTCAAGAGGTCGGACCTGGTCCGGGATTCTTCTTGAGCGACCTCATCGATCGCTTTGAGAAGACCTTTTGGAAAGGAAATGTTGACCGTGGCCGTGCTCATGACGATCACCTCGCATCATAAGTATATACAAGATTTGTATGTATGTCAATGGGGCGGAGACCGGACCGCTGCGGTCCAGGATAAGGGGCGATCTGTCAAGGGGTCTGGGTCTTGACAAATCAAGGGGCCGGGGTTATACTCGAACAGACGCGGCGTTGAAGCGACAACGGCAAACCCGCACCGAAACACGGTGCCGCCGGTCCTCCGAGTCCAGGGAGGCGGCGGGTGCGAACCGGGGGCGCAAAGCCAGGGGCCCGCGGACGCGGGTCGCCCGGTTGCCGAAAGCAGCGAGCGGCGGACAAGGGGTTCCGATTTCGGCCCGGCCTTAGCTTGCTATCTTCGGGATAGAGGGGTAAGATAGTTAGCAAGGCCGGGCTGCTTATTTCGGTCATGAGAGAAACGAGGGACGGAGCCGGACGCGCCGGGAGGCCATGGGCGACCATGGTCCTCCTGGCGCTCTGTTTTGCAGGACCCGGAGGGTCCAGGGCCGCGCCCGATCGGAAAATGCGTTCGGGCGCCGGCGCGGCGGATGCGTGGCGCGCGCTGAGCGCGGGCCCGGGCCTCGAGATCCGCGACGCGAACAACCAGGCCGTCTCCCGCGCCGTCGTGGAGCGGGAGATCAAGGCCGGCTCTTTCGCGCTTCTGTCCCAAGCCGCCTCTTTCGTCTCCCTGCCCAAGAGCCGCCTGCTCCTCGAGATGCTCGAGCGCGCCGCCCTGCTCGCCGCGGCTCTGCGTCGGGAGAGGCCTTTCTCCGGCGGCCATGAGTCCGTGTCCGCGGGGCTTCCCGTCCGCAAGCCCGCGCTCCTTGCCGGACGAAACGGCGGAGCGCGCGCGTTCCTTCCCCTTCTCGGTCCTGGACCGAGTTCGAATCCTTCCCTTCCGGCGGCTTCGGGCCGCGTTCTCCCCCTGGTCCTGCGCTGTTAAGTCCCGGCCCGTGCTCTGGGCCTATGGCCTGGAAAGGCCATGGCACTGCGCCGCATCTGGAAGTGCGTGAGGCGCATGTGCAAGGTTCAGAGAGGCTCAGCGCGCCCAACTTGCTGGTCGCATCCTCCCGCGCGCTCTCCCCTCCCGCTTGCCGGAATCGGAGAGACCGACGCAAGAAAGGAAAACACTGGAACGGGTTCAAGGCGGAGGAGTCTGCCGCATGGTGGATCATCGCCGAGAGGCAGCGTTTCTTGCGCGCGCGGGAGCGGCCGCGTTCCTGGCCGCGGCATTCTGCGCGGTGTTTCCATGGGCCCTCCGCTTCGCGGCCGCGGCCCCGGCGCCCAAAGAGGTGGCGGCCCGGGAGGCCGGGTCCGGCGAGGACGAGGGCTCGGCGCGGGCCCGCCGGGCCCTGGGAAGCCTCAAGGCGGGCGAGCGCTTGGAGGCGGCGGAGGACATCCGGCGCGGCAAGGCCCGGCTTTCAAGGCGGGACATGGAGGACGCGGCGCGCAAGGAAGCCAACCCCCAGGTGCGCTACACCCTGCTTCAGGCCCTGGCCGAGCGGGAAGGCTCCGCGGCCGAGGATGCGCTCCTCTTCGCGCTCCAAAACGACCCCGCCATGATAGTCCGCGCGGCCGCGGCCCAGCAGCTTCGCCGCATAGCCGGGGGGACCAAGACCGTGCAGGCACTTTCCCAGGCGTTATCCCAAGATAAGGAGGCGGAGGTGCGCAGGGCCTGCGCCTTCACGCTGGGATTTTATCCATCGGAGCAGGGGATCGCGGCCTTGGAGCGGGCGGCGGAAAGCCCGGACACGGAGCTGCGCAGGCAGACGGCCAAGGCCCTGCGCATGCGGCCGGGCGCGTCCGCGGACCGGATTTTGAAGAAGCTGGAGAAGGACAAGGACCCCGCGGTGGCGGGGGCGGCCAAGAGGCCGGAGAAAAGGTAGCGCGAGCGAATGGAGCCCGAAGAGTCGGGGGAGCGGATCCGCGGAGCCGGGGAAGCGGCGCCCGCCTATGGGTCCTTTGCGGAGCCCGGCCGCGAGGGTCGGATGACGGCGGGCCCCGCCGGGTCCCCCGGCAAGTCAAATAAGCCAAAGCCTGGCCCCGTTATCGTTGTTGCCGCTGTCATGGGGTTGTTGGCGGGGCTGCGCGTGGAAACCGCGGCGGACTGGGGGAACATCCACGCAAGCCCCATCACCGCCAACAACTTCAACGTTGGGGACAACACGACGACGAACCTGGGAGTGGAGGGCGCCACGGCCGGCTGCGCGGCCTGGGCGGTGCGGCGAACCATGCCGCGCACCTTCAACGTGACCAGCGTCTGGATCCCGACCCGGGACGCGAACAACGCCCGCTACCGGCTCACCCAGCGCAGGATAGATTCCGGCGATCCGGACGACCCCCTGGCCGGGGTCACGGTCTCGACCGCGGAGTTCAACAACCCCCCCAGGAACTGGCAGCAGTTCACCACGGCCATCTCGGTCGCCCAAGACGAGCAGATATGGACCGTGTTCCACAAGTGCGGCGCCAACGCGGGCTGCGGGGGCTCCTGCGGCACCGGGGCTCCGGACGCCAACTGGCCGGCTTTCGAGAACGCCGCCGTCATGGAGGACACGGTCCATTACGCCCGGGAGGACCAGAACTACATGGTGCGCTACGCTCCCACCGACAACCAGATGACCGGAAGCCCGGCCTGGCAGACCGTGAGCGGAAAGCTCGCGGCCTGGATATACGACTCCAGCACCGACGGCGAGCTCATCGCCGGCAACGCCTACATGGCCCGCGTGGACGGCAGCCAGGGCGACAGCGGCAGCGCCGGCAGCGGCAAGCCCCTGCGCCAGATCATACAGATGGACAGGACGGTCAAGCCCGCCAAGCTCCAGCTCTACGGCCGCAGGCCCACGACGGACCCCAGCGACTGGGTGGGCTGGAGGATCGAGCGCACCCTGCCCTCGACCGTGTTCCTGGGAAGCGGCACCTTCGCCTACGCCACGGTGGACAACACCCTGGGCTGGCAGCCGGCGGCGGGCACCCTGCTCCAGAGCACCTGGAGCGCCGGCAACTTCGTGGGCGGCGTGGTCAGCGACTTGGTCCTTAACGCGGGAGAAACCTATGCGCTCTACATCGAGGACAGGTCCGGGTCGGTGCAGTACATCTGGGACTACGTCAGCACCACGCTCGCCACCACCCCCAGGCCCCAGGGCACCTGGGGAGGAACTTGGTCCAAGGGCGAGTACTGGAACGGCACCTCCTTCGCGGGGGTCTTGGATAACGGGGGAGGAACCGCCGGAGGCGACTACATCTTCAAGTTCATCGAGGACACGAGCAACCCCACGCTCAAACTCACCGCGCCAACGGGCCAGAGCCTGAGAAGCGCCCTCACCTCCATCGGCGGCACGGCCCAGGACAACATGGCCCTGCACAACTCAAGCGGGGCCGCGGCGGACATCAACGCCCACGTCTGGGGCGTGCAGATGAAGATCAAGGATTTAAGCGTCGCTCCCGGATCGGATTGGTTCCAGGGCTGCGGCTGCGCGGCGGCCCAGGGCTGCACCCCCACCGCCTGCTGGGGCGGGACGGAGAAATGGATCAACGTGGGAGCCGCGGACGTGCTGGGCACCCCGGCCTCCTGGTCCACGGCCCCGGTCAACGCCTACACCAACGGCTTTAACTGGCTCATCAACCACAAATACGAGATCCAGGCGCGCTCCGTGGACTCGGTCGGGAATCTCTCGGCCGTCGACTTCTCCACCTTCACTTACGACCAGTACCAGGCCGCCCCCGAGGTGCCGACCGCCACGGTCACGGTCCCTTCCCCGGGCTACGCGCGCGCGGCCACGATCACCGGGACCGCCGAGGACAACACCAACGGCGCTCTCGGCTCCGTTACGTGGTATATCAGCAGCGGCCCCTATTTCAACACCTGGATGGACAACATCACGGGCAACTGGTTCGCCTATCCCTACGCCAACGCCGCGGTGCTGGCCTCCCCGGGCCAGTTCCAGAGCGGCTGGTCCGCCGCCATCGGCAATCTCGGCTGGCTGACGAACGGCACCAGCTATTACATCTACGCCCTGGCCAAGGACCAGGCCATCCCCGACCAGAACCAGGAGCGCGCGGCCTCCACCAACACCTTCGTTTGGGACACGGGCGACCCGAACGTCACGCTCACGCGCCCCAACGTGGCGATCAGCGACTGGCTCAAGGGCGGGGCCACCACTTTCGCGGGCGCCTACTCGGACGCGGTGAGCGGGGTCAACCGGGTGGAGGTGTCTCTGCAGCGCCAGGACAACGGCCAGTACTGGGGCGGCACGGGCTGGGTGCCGCCGGCCTCCTTCACCAACTGGCCGGACGCGCAGCCTAACCCCTCCTCCTGGACTTTCACCACGCCTGATTTCACGGCTTTCCACGGGATCAGCTTCGTGGCGGCGGCGCGCGGCTGCGACAACACGGGAATCACGGCCAACACGGACTGCGACGACCCGGCCAAGGAGACCAACTACGGCGTCCCCGCGGCAGCGACCAGCTCCGGGACTTTCACCGTGGACACCCTGATCCCGACCTCCATCGTCACCGTGCCCGGCTCCTTGCAGATCAACTCCCTGACCACCCTGTCCGGGACCGCGACGGATGGAAACAGCGGGATCTCCCTGACCGAGGTGATGGTCTCAAGCGACGCGGTGGCCGACGCGACCTGCGACAACGCGCTCGCCTGCCACAAGGGCGGGGCGGATGCGAGCTGCCGCTACTACAACGGCTCGGCCTGGGTGACGAACCCCACCTATCTGGTCACGGCCACGCAGGGAAACCCCTGGGGGCACACGGGGATAGCGGGGCTCAAGAACAACCAGGAATACTGCGTACTGCCCAGGGCCAAGGACGTGGCGGGCAACCAGTCCACGGGCACGGTCCGGTCCTTCCTATATGACGTGAGCTGGCCCACCGGCGCCGTCGTGGTCCCGGCCAACAACACGGCCCTTTCCCCCATCAACACGATCTCCGGAAACGGCTCGGACGGGACCGGCCAGCCCAACGAGGCCTATCTCTCCATCCAGAACACCTCCAACAACAAGTGGTGGGACCCCAACGGGCTCTGGGGCTCGGCCAACCAGTTCAACCTCGCGCCCTCCACGGTCTGGTTCCTGCTCGCCGGCGACCCGACCGCCTGGTCCTACAACAGCTCGGGGGTCGCCTGGCAGAACGGCACCAAGTACAACATCAGCGTCAAGATCAGGGACCTGGCTGGAAACGAGACCGGTCAGGCCAGCCCCGGAGGCGGCGGCCACGGCGCCTTTCCCATCTCGGTTCTTTACGACACGGACGTGCCGGACGCGGCCATCACCAGCCACCAGGGCGGCAGCCATTATAAGAACCTGAGCGGGGCGACTCTCTCGGGCACGGCCTCGGACTTCACGGCCGGCGTGGGCGCGGGCTTGGTGCAGATAGACAAGGTGCAGGTGCATATCTTCAACACGGTGCAGACCAAGACCTACGACCCCGACGACCCGGATCCCGACGACTGGCTGGTGGGAGACCAGACCGCGGACTCCTACTGGCAGGACGCGGTCTACACCCCTTATCCGGGCAACTCGAGCGGCACCTGGACCTACGCCCTGCCGGCGTCGTTTTCCGACAGCAGCATCTACCGCATCGCGGCGCGGGGCCTGGATAAGGCGGGCAAATACGACGCGCCGCTCTCCTCCATCACGGTGACCTACGACATCTACCGCGTCCCGCCGAGTGAATATCCCAACTCCAAGGTGACGGCTCCCGCCCCGAACCTGCACATGAAGACCGTGCTCAGCCAGATCGCCGGGACCGCGGAGGACTACGGCAACGGCATGCTGGAGAACCCCGCCGGGGCGGCTCGCCTGCGTCTCTTGAGGCTCAACGGGTCCACCACGGAGTACTGGGACGGCATCGGCTGGACCGCCGGGCAGGGGGTGTTCAACGACCTGCCGGTGCCGGGCCTCTATCTCAACGTGCAGAAGAGCACGGGGCACTGGACATACAACACCGGCAGCGCCGCCATATGGACGTTCCCGGACCCGCCGGGCGACCCGGACGTCCTCAAGTTCCAAGCGGCCCTCATCGCGCAGGACAAGGCCTCCAATAAGGAGATGGACCTATCCACCAACACCTTCGTCTACGACATCGAGATACCCACCGTGGCCGTCACTTTTCCGCTGGACTACGTCTCGCAGACCGGCTTCGTGCGCGGCGCCAACGAGGAATCCTGGCCGGGCGAGGTGCTCAAGGTCGACCTGCGCATATCGAGCGGCGCCGCGCCCCGGTGGTACTATACCGGAACCGGCTGGACGACGGTGGAGGAGACCTGGCTGACCACGACGCTCTCCCCCGGCGGGACCGCGTGGTGGCGGCTGGATTCGCCCTGGGTCACCAACCAAACCTTCCGGGCCGAGGCGCGCGTCGAGGACAAGGCGGGCAACAAGGGGTTGGAGTACTCGACGGCCAATTTCAACGCGGATTTCACCCTGCCCATCTCCACGGCCGCGCATCCGGCGCACGGCGGGGACTACGACATCCAGGTCACCTCGGTGCAGGCCAAGGCCTCCGACTCGCCTCCCGGCTCGGTCTCCGCCGTGGACTTTTCCTACTACAAAACGAATCCATGCCCATGCGGCTACTGGGACAGGGCCGCGGGCAACTGGAATTCCGGGCCGGAGCTGTTCTACCCGGCGGCCTTCGACGGGACCTACTGGACCGCCCAGGGCAGCTCGAGCCCCACCTGGGAGTTGAGCGGGGCGGGAGTGACCTACCGGGTCTACGCCCGGGTAAGGGATTTGGCGAGCAACGAGAACTACAAGCCGGCCAGTCCCGGGGTGAACACGCAATTCGCCCAATTCATACTCAGGGCCCTCGCGCCCAACAGCGGCATCACCAATCCGGCGGCCGAGGGGAACCATTACCGGACCGCGGGGGTCAACTCCCTGGGCAACTTCGCGGGGACCGCGGTCAACGCCACCACGGAGCAGATACGGATCACGCACGGGGGGGGCTTCAACGATCCGGTGGGTTCCGGCTTGCCGGACAAATCGTGGAACGGTTCGAACTGGGTCTCGACCACCACGCTCTTCGGCTCCCAGCCGCCCTACGAGGACCGCTTTCTGGGCGCCACGAATTTCGTGGGGGGCAGTTGGAATTACATCAACGCCGCACTCGATGCCGTCTGGCTCGACGGCTACCAGTACAAGGCCGAGGCCAAGGCCTGGAACGGCGGAGTGGAGGAGAATAGCTTCAGCGGAGAGGAGACGCGCAACTTCACCATGGACACGGTTCCTCCGGCCGCGGGGGTTTCCGTCCCGAGTCTGGGCTTCTATAAGACCGGCCAACTGACGACGGTTTCGGGGACCGCCGATGACGCGGCGCCCGGCCTGCTCCAGACATCCTCGGCGCGCTTTAAGATCATCCGCTCCTCGGACGGCTGGCAATGGAACGGAACGATCTTCTTCTCCACCAACGCGGTGCTCACGGCCGTGCCGCAAGGAGGCACTCCGCCGGCCTTCTCCTACACGGACGCCAAGCTCGCCGACAACAGCATGTTCCAGGACGGACTCAAGTACAAGGTGCAGATCATCGCTCAGGACAAGGCGGAACTGGGCAGCACCCTCTACGGCGAATCCGCCCAGCCGGAGTTCCGCTACGACATCTCCAAGCCCACGGCCTCGGTCACGGTGCCCAAGGCCGGGATCGCGGTCAACAGCCTTCCGGTGATCTCCGGCACGGTCCAGGACCGGGACCCGGACGTGAGCGGGGACATCGAGCCCAGCGGCATAGACAAGGTGGAGGTGTTCCTCCAGAGCATGCAGAACGGGGCGTATTTCCGCGGCGACGGATTTTTGGCCTCCTCGGCCTTCCCTCTGGCCGCCACCGTGGTGGGCAACAATTGGACCTATACCTCGGCCCAATTGGGCGATTCCATGACCGACGGGACCTACGTGGTGTACGCCAAGGCCTACGACAAGGCCGGGAACGTGCAGACCGAGTTCTCGGGCAACGGCTCCTCCATCACCTTCGCCATGGACCGCACCCCGCCGGACGGGGGTTTCACCTCCCCGGTCAACGGCCAGTCCTACAAGCCCTCGGCCATCGTGGCCGCGGGCTTCAAGGGCACGGCCGTGGACCCCAAGAAGCCCGACGGCCTGCCCACGGGCACCTCCTCGGGACTGCTCGTCGACGCGCTCGTGGAGCCGGTGGATGTCCACATGTGGTACCTCAACGGCAACACGAGCAACTACTGGAACGGGACGAACAACTGGGCGGCCTCGATCACCACCCTGACCACCGTCGGCTCGCCGTGGAACCTGCTGAGCGTGCCCAGCGAGGCCCAGTGGACAGCGTTGGGCGACAAGAAGGTTTTCATCCAGATGCGGGCCCACGACAACTCCCGGCTCGGAGACGGCGCCGTGAGCCCTTCGAGCGGCAACGCGAGCGCCTGGACGCCCTTCAGCCTGGGCGCCACGACCTATTTCTTCGTGGACGGCACGCCTCCCATCTCCACTATGACCTGGCCCAGGGACGGGCTCTACGCCAGCGACATTTCCTCCATCACCGGCACCGCCGACGCCTCCCTCTCCGGAGTGCAGACCCTTCAGATACGCATCACCACGAACACGGCCACCGGCCCGGACTGGAACGGCGCGGCGTATTCCTTCACCGGCGTTCCCATTTGGAGATCGGTGAGCCTGAGCGGCAGCGATTGGAGCTATCCGGGGACCACGGGCGACAAGCTCACCGTGGCGCAGGGCGCTTCGGAAGAGGCGTTCACGGACCAGAGGAAGTACTATATCTTTATACGGGCCAGGGACCAGGCCCAGAACGACAACTACGCCTCGCCGCCGGCCTTCGGGGTGTTCTTCGAGAAGACCGCGCCGACGCTGGCCATCGCCCAGCCTCTCTCGCCGCCGAACCCGCCGCCCTACTCCAACAACACGGAATCCACCCGCAAGAGCACTTTTACGGCCGGGACGGCGCAGGATACCGGGGGCATCGCCTCCGGGGTGGACTATGTCTGGGTGGCCGTGTCCTCCGGGTTCTCCAAGAATTGGTGGTGGAACTCCGCCACCGGGCTCTTCGACGTCAACCAGCCCACCATCTACTGGTCCACCCGGGTCTACGTCTCCGCCGGATACTGGAGATACGAGCCGGCGCAGTGGGGCGCGGGGGCTTTCTCGGACAACGTGACCTACAACGCGTACGCCCGTTCCGTGGACAGGGCGGGCAACCCGGTGGGGGACTGGCCCAATCCCACGGACGCCGGGGTCAAGATGCAGGCCTTCAAATACGACGTGACCCGGCCCACCTCCACGACGGGCACCCCGGCCAACGGCTCCCAGGTGAAGGCCTTGGCGGTCTTCGTGGGCACCGGGACCGACAGCGGCGCGGGCCTCTCGGGGGTGTTCAAGAACTACGCCGCGGTGCAGTACGTGGATGGGCCCGAAGGGGCCAAGATCGGAAAGTATTGGGACTGGCAGACGCCCGGCTTCTCCATGCCGGACCCGGCCGATGACCTGACCAGCTCGGCCTGGACCCAGGTCTCCTCCACGACACAGCAGGACCTGGCTTCCCTCGCCTGGTCCACTCCCGTGCCCGCGGGCATGCTGAGCTCGAGCGCGACCTACCGGATCGTGTCCCTCGCCCTGGACCACGCGACCAACAAGCAGGCCAACCCCACGGCCGCCGGGGCGGGCGCCGCGTTCCACTACGACGCGGAAAAGCCCCTTTCCGCCATGACTTTTCCCGTGAACGGCTGGAACTACAACAAGGCGGACCTGTTGAACATGGCGGGCAGCGCCAACGACCAGGCCACGGGCGCCTCCGGCCTGCAGAGCGTGCAGATACTGCTCCAGTCGAGACAGCTCGGCGGCGGGGGCGCGGGAGCCTGGTACTGGAACGGGGGGAACACCAACGGCCTCGGTGATTGGGACAACAGCACGACGCCTCCCGGGGAGGGGCAGGCGAAATACGGGCAGTGGCGGACGGCCGGAGGGCTCTCGAATTGGTCCTTGGCCTTCCCCAACATCGACTTCCTGGACGCCACCCGGTTCACCCTGTGGGTGAGGGCCAAGGACAACGCGGGCAACCAATCCGACACCCCCACCAACGCCCAGCTCAACGCCTACAAGAACGCCGACAACAGCGACGCCCGGAGCTTCACCTACGACAACACGCCTCCGCGGACCCGGGTCACCGTCCCGGCGCAGTACGTGAACTTCCACACCATCTCTGCCGTCCAAGGCACCTCGACCGACGATTTTTACGGCGGGACGCTCTCGCCGAGCCAGGTCAACTTGGTGCGCTACAAGCTCAGGCGCTCCGACAACAAGTACTGGCAGATACTCCCCGGCTGGGGCGCCGCAGATCCCGGCCTCTCCAACGTGGACGCGGGCCCGGTGGACCCCTGGACCAAGGCCATCACCGCGGCCAATTTCCAGGACGGCTATTCCTACGACGCCAACCCTCAAGGCCGGGACAACGCGCTCAACTGGGAGAACGCCTACAGCACCTATACCTTCTACGTGGACTTCACCACCCCCATCGCCAAGGTGAGCGCGCCCGCCAACAACGGCTTCGCGGGGCTGGGCCTGGTGCAGATCGAGGGCACGGCGGAGGACCGCTTCTGCAACCTCGTCAACCAAGCCGAGGCCGCCAACCCTCTCTGCGACATGGAAGACGACCTCGTCACGCCTTCGGTGGGCAGGAACAAGCAGTCCGGGCTGGCGGTCTCGAGCGTGACGGTGGCCATCGGCGAGATCATCGGAGCGGCGACCAACTACTGGGACGGAGCGGCCTTCGCCTCCCCGACCCCGGTCTGGTCGACGGCGACCTTCGTAGGGGAATCGAGCGGCACCTGGACCTGGCCCTTCGGGGCCTCCAAGCTCACCAGCCCCCGCCAGTACAACGTCTCCTCCCGCGTCAATCGCGACCGCGCGGGCAACGTTCAGAACGGGGTGAGCATCACGACCAACTCCTTTATCTTCGACACCACACCGCCCGAGTCCTTCGCCACCTTCCCCACGGGCACCACCGGACAGGTCAACACCATCACGGGCACGGCCCTGGACACCGCCCCGGGCGAGCTGGACGTGATCCTCCTCTCCATCTTCGCGCAGACCGGAGCGAACGCCAATAAGTACTGGAGCGGCTCGCTGTGGGCCAACGACGAGGTGTGGCTTGCCTCCGGCGTGGTGGGCGCCGTCATCTCGGGCTCCACGCGCTCATGGAGCTACGATTCCTCCACGGTGAACTACGAGAACCTGGCCACCTTCGAGGTGCGCGCAAAGGCCAGGGACAAGGGCGGCAACGTGAAGTCCGCGCCGGCCCAGGCCGACATCTCCTTCACCCTGGAAACCCCCGCGCCCGTGCTGTTCCTCGAGCAGGCTCCGGCGGCCGCCGCCCCGCCCGGAGTGCATTACCAGCGCGCCGCGCCGCAGGTGTCCGTCATAAAGGGAACGGGCTTCAACTTGAGACAGGCGGGCGGGGTGCGCCTGCAGATCAAGCGCCTGACCCCGCCGACGAGCTGGTACGCGAACTCGCCCCCGGCTTGGTCCAACGATTCCGCGACCTACACGGCGGTCAACGTCACGACCACGGCCAGTCCCATGACCTGGACCGCGACGCTCGGGCAGAATCCGTATTCCGTGGGAAGCGCTTCCTATACCCTTACCGCGACCGGGTACAACAGCGCGAACGAGCCTTCCAGCCCCCTGAGCCGCACCTACATCGTAGACGACATCAATCCCATCGGGGCCTACACGGCTCCGGCCGCGGCGGCTTGCCCGGGCTCGCCGGGTTTCGACGCCTGCCTCGGCGCCCTTCCGGAATTGGCCGGCACGGCCGTGGACCCCAACAACGCCGATCCCCAGGGCGCCTCCGTGACTCAATTGCGCCTGCGCATCAGGGACAAGGTCCCCGCGACGGCGGGAGAGGATTACTGGAACGGCTCCGCCTGGGCGGCTTTAGGCTCGGACATGGTGGTGAGGGCCACGCCGACGGTGGGCTCCTTTATCTGGAGCACGGCCACGCTGGCCCAGGGCGGGATGCGCGACGGCGCGGACTACACCCTCTATTTGTGGGGGCAGGACAAGGCCGGGAACAAGGAGACGGTCGAGGATGACATGGTGAAGTTAAGCTTCGTCTACGACACCCGCAAGCCCACGGCCTATCTCCTGCACCCCTCCTCCGGCGAGGTGTACCTGGACCTCAACACGATCACCGGGACGGCGGACGACCCGCTGGGCCTCAACGGGAACAACAAGTACGCGGGCGTCACCCAGGTGCAGGTCAAGATCGCCTATCCCGAGACCAACACCTGCTTCTCGGCGGGCGGGCTCTTCAACGTCATCTGCTCCAACCCGGCCGCGAACCTCAGCGCCGCGGGCACCGACAACTGGCTCTACACGCACGGCGACCTGACCAGCAGGCTCACCTCGGGCGCGACCTACGTCATCACCGTCTTCGCCGCGGACGGGGCGGCCAATCAGCAGGACACCTACGCCTCGCCCGCCTCCAGCCGGACCATCAAGGTCGACCTCGCCCCCCCGACCGCGGGCTTCACACTGCCCTCGGGCACGGGCCAGAACGCCTACCGCCCGGCCGTGCTCAACGGCGGCTCCGCCATCGCGGGCACGGCCTTGGACGGCGAGAAGAACCTCTATCCCTCCGCCGACGCCCTGGAGAACGTCCAGCTCCTGTTGTGGTACGTCCTGGGTCCGACCAGCTACTACTACATCGCGGCCTCCACCAGCAACGGGACCAAGTTCTCCTCCACCACGGCCGAGGCTTTCGAGTGGGGGAGGGTCACGGTCTTCAGCACCGCTTCCTGGACCGGCCTGTTCACCGGCGTGGGCGGCGCGCAGGGCTACGGCGACTGGATCTCGGACAAGCATTATCGGGCGGCCGCGCGCGCCCGGGACAGGGCGCGCACCTCCACGGGCACGGTGGTGGGCAACGTCTCCAACTACGGCGCGCCGGGCGTGGACATCGTGGACTTCGTCGTGGACGGCACGCCTCCGAGCTCCGACGTCACGCGCCCCGCGGCCAACAGCTTCATACAGAACCTGGCCGTCATCTCGGGCACCTCCAATTCGGACCTGGCCCAATACAGCACCTATTACCTCTTCGTGACCACCAAGGCGGGAACGAGCCCGCCTGCCTATTGGGGCGGCACGGGCTGGACCATGACCCCCGTGCCCCTGCCGGTCAAGCTCACCGGCTCGACGGGCACTTTGCTCTGGGAGTATCCCGGAGGCATCACCGGCCACTCCGCGCCCACCGTGGTGGAGGCCGAGGGCACCCAGTACGGGCTCTGCTTCCAGGCCAAGGACAAGGCCGGCAACCTCGAAGCCGGGACCACGGTCTACGTGACCAAGGATGTCATCGGCCCCCAGGTCGTGATCTCCACTCCCGGCGGGGTCCACTACGCCAAGAGCCAGCAGACCCTGCCCACTCTTTCGGGCACTTCCTTCGACACCCCGGCCGGCGTCGGACGGGTGGAGCTGCGGCTCACGCAGAAACAGCCGGGCTCGGGCGGGGACGGCAAGACTTGGTGGAACACGGGCTGGTCGGTGGCGGGCTCTAGCTGGCATGTCGTCAATTCGACGGACAACTGGTCCTTCGACGGGCCGCCGGGAAGCTCCATGACCTGGGCGGACAACAAGATGGTCACCATCGAGGTCCAAGCCTACGACACGGCAGGCAACCTCGCCGGCGGGACGCAGAGGGACTTGGTCTACGACGCGGTCAAGCCCACGGCCACCCTCCTGGTCCCGACCAACGGTTCCTTCTACGGCTTCGGCCTGCCCGCGGGGCTCAGCGGCCAAGCCTTCGACTGGGTGCCCTCGCTATCGACGCACACGGAGATGAAGTCCAATCTGCGCAAGGTGGAAGTGGCCATCCTTCAGGGGACGGACTATTACCAAGGCACCAATGCCCTGGGCTTCACGGCAACGGTCAACTACCGCCCGGCGCAGATCGCCGGCGATCCGGCCGCCACCGTGAACTGGACCTGGCCCACGGGCGCAGACCAGATCCCGGCCTGGCAGCACGGCCTGACCTACATCGTCCGGGCCCGCGCCGTGGACAAGAGCGGCAACGTCACGAGCCCGGAGACCGAGAACAACTTCACCTATGACGCGGAGGCGCCGACCACCACGCTCAACGCGCCTTTCAACGGCGAGTACTTGGTCGCCTTTTCCTCGACTTCCGGTCCTTACCAGGAGCCCGATCCTCCCACGGAATCCGGCCTTGTCTCCCTGCAGGTCGCGGTGCAGGAGCGCGTGCTCAACAAGTTCTGGGACGGGGCGGCTTTCTCCGATTTCAACGGGGCCGTGGGCGGCGCGGGCTCCTGGAGGCCGGCGGACATCCACGTGGCGGGCTCGAGTTGGAGCTTCAAGGACAACGCCCTGGCCGCGAGATTCGCCTCGGAGACCATCCCCAGGACCTACTCCTTCTACGTGCGCGGCGTGGACGCCACCGGCAACCAGAACCGCCTCGTGGCCGTGCCCCCCACGGACATGGACGGCTCCAACGCCAAGGTGGACTTCTTCGCCCCGGTATCGAGCACCACCCTGCCCGTGGAGGGGGCCTTGGTACAGGGCGCGGTGACGCCCATCCAGGGGACCGCGGACGACCAGAGCGGCTTCGGGACCAAGGGCGTGGGCATGAAGCAGATCATGCTCAAGGCCGTCCGCATCGACAGCGCGGGAGTCAAGCGCTACTGGAACGGCTCGGACTGGAACTCGGCCGCGGACACGGACTTCATCCTGCCCACCACCATGGGCGGCGGGGCCCAGACGATCGTGAGCTTCCAAAGCCAGGCGGGAGGCCTGCCGGAGACCGCTTTTGGAGACGGCTACCGCTATCAGATCGCGGCCCGCGGCGAGGACCTGCTCAACAAGCGCGAGACCACGGTCACCACCCGGACCTTCACCGTGGACCGCTCCACGCCGACCACGACGCTATCGGTGCCCTTGGAAGTCTCCATCTTCATCAGCACCGCCAACTTCAAGCTCTCCTCGGGCGCTCACGCGGAGGCCCTCATCGGAGGGAATATCTTCAGCTCGGTCACCGCGGTGGAGGCCCAGCTCCAGGACCTCTCCGGCGGCGGCCATGTCATCCCCGGCGGCCTGGCCTATTGGAACCCCTATACCACGCCGAACTGGAACGCGGGCACGACGCAGTCCACGGCCACATTGCACGCGAGCTCCTGGACCTACTCTTTCCTGCCCGCGGACTGGGTGAGGGGGGACGCTTCCCCGGACGGCAGGCAGTATGAGCTCCGCATCCGCGCGCGCGACAAGGCCGGAAACCAGGGGACTTTCCCCAACACCCTGACCTCCACGGTGCGCCTCACCTTCGACGGCGCCAAGCCCATCAGCGGCATCGTGACCCCCGCGGCCGCCGACGACGCGGTCGTCAACACCCTCTCGAACATCACGGGCACCGCCTTGGACCCCCTGGTCAACTCCTCCTCCTCCGGAGTCAAGGCCGTGTCCCTCATCATCCAGGACCAGGGCGGGGGCATCGGCTGCAACACCAACTTCTACTTCGACGCGGCGGCCGGCGGGGGGGCCGGAGGCTGGTCTCCCACCATTGTCTACAACCCCGCTTCCTACAACCCGGGCACGGGGGAATGGACCTGGACCTCCGCGGTGCTGGACCTCCAACTCGGAGTGGACTGCAAATACGTGCTCATCTCCAGCGCCACGGACAGGGCGGGCAACGGCCAAGGGGCCGCTTCCCAGGGCATGACCTCCTGGAAGCGCCTGCAGTTCCAGCCTCCGCCGGCCGTGACCGCCATCACCGCGCCCACGGCCATCCACTACAACGACCTCAAGCTCTTCGGCGGGACCGCCAACGGCAATACGGTGCGAGTCGAGGTCCAGCTCAAGCGCCACGACACCGGCCAGTGCTGGGGCGGCACGCTGGGCATGGGTTGGGTGAGCTGTTCGGGCGCCGTGGGCGCATCCACGGGCACGCGCGTCGTGTACCCGGCGGTCGGGGCATGGAACTATCCCTTGACCGGGGAGCTCATCCCGCAGTGGATTGACAAGACGACCTACACCTTCTCCTCCCGGGGCAGGAACAACGCGGACATCGCCGAACAGCCGCCCGCGCCTCCGGGTTTCCCGCGCACCGTGGACTTCTACATCGACCAATCCTCGCCCACGAGCAGTCTCGTCTATCCCGCCGACAACGCCTTCATCCGGACCCCGCCGACCTTGACCGGGACGGTGTTCGATTCGGGCAGCGGGGTGGCCGTTTCCACCGCTTCGGGCATCAAGGACCCCAACGGCATCCTGCTCAACATCAAGCGCAAGGACGCGGGCCCCACCCTGAACTATTCCTGGAACCATGTCACCCAGCTCTGGGACGCTCCGGCGTACTTCTCCACCGGGACCTACTACACGGTCGGCTCCTCCTGGAGTTTCAGCGCCGTCCCCTCCAGCGCGGTCTGGATCAACGGCCTGGTCTACGAGATACAGACGCAGGGCATAGACAAGGCCTTCGGCGCGGCCGCGGGCAACACCGAGGTCCCGGGGGCGGCCAGATCGTTCACCTACGACGTGGCCCTCCCCACCGCGACGATCTCCACCCTCAACTCGGGCACCACCTACTCCGCGGTGCTCGCCAGCGGCACGGTGTCGGACCCGGCGCCGGGCGTGATCGACTACGTCCAACTGCTCATCAAGGACCACGGCACTCCCACCTTGCCCAACGACCCGCCGGGCTATTGGGACGGGACCACCTGGAAATTCACCGGGGTGTTCACCACGCGCGCGGTGATCGCGGGCGGCGACTGGAGCGTCGTCAATCTCCCCAATTTCGAGGACAGGCACTTCTACACCATGGTCTCCAGCGCCGTGGACAAGGCGGGCAACCCCCAGAGCCAGTTCTTCTTCGTCGTCAACAATTCCTCGGTGAGCTTCTACGCGGACAAGGCCGCGCCCGCCATCACCTTCAACACGCCTCCCTCCGGCGACTATTACACCAAGTCCATGGCGAACGTGACGGGCGTGGTGATAGACCCCAACATCGTGCTCGACCCGAACATGACGGTCTCGGCCGGGGTGAGCGGCGGGGCCAACGTGCTGGTGCAGGTCAAATACTTCGAGGGGGGGACCACCTATTATTGGGACGGGAGCAACAACTTCAACACCCCGGGCGGGGGCTGTCCCAGCTGCACCGAGGTCTTGGCCTGGGAGTCCCCGCTGGGCTACGCGATCAAGGGACCCTCCTCGGGCTCCTGGACCTACTCGAATGGCGGCATAGCGGTCAAGTGGCTCCCGGCCAAGAACTACACCATCGCGGCGCGGGGCAGGGACAACGCCTATCCGGCGCAGAACATCTCGAGCTCTTTTACCCTCGCCAACGTGGTCTACGACCTCTCCTGGCCCACGGCCACGGTGACCGGGCCCTCCAACCTCACTCCGGCCAAGGCCGTGGCCTTGACCAGCGGCACGGTCCTCGACAACTTCGACGGGGTCGCTTCCGTGGCCCTGGTCATCTCCTATGTCCAGGCCGGGACCTCCTACTATTGGAACGGCAGCACCTTCGCCGCGGGCGCCTACCAGAGCGTCCCGGCCGTGGTGGCCGCGCCGGGCTCGGTGAACACGACCTGGAACTATACCGACGCGGACCTGAGCGATTGGACCAACTTCGGGATCTCCTACCGCGAGTACATCGTCCATGCCGTGGCCGCGGACAGGGCGGGCAATGTCCACGTGGCCGGAACCACCTCCACCTTCGTCCTGGACAATAAAACTCCCACGGGCGCGGCCACGCGCCCGACGGCCAACGCCCTGGTCACCAGCGGCCACAACTTCTACGGCCCGGCCAACCCGTTGGGGGACATCCTCGGCAACTCCAACGACCAGAACTCCTATCCCGCGGGCTATCCCACGGCCGAGGCCTCCAAGGTGGAGGTCCGCGTCAAGCGCGACGGCGCGGGGAGCCTCATCTGGAACGCCTGCGCCTCGGGCTGCACTTGGACGGGCGTGGACACCTGGCGCACCGTGGTCGGAACGAGCTCCTGGAATTACGACATAACCAAACTGACCTCGACGCCGGTGGGCGCCAACAACAGCCTCGGCTGGGACAGCAACCGCAGGATGAGCGTGGAGGTCCGCGTCACGGACCTGGTGGGCAACCTCTCGACTTTGACCACGCAGTATTTCACCTGGGACGGAGTGCTCCCGACCTCGGACCTCAGCTACCCGGCCTCCGCCTACATGCCCGCGGTGGCCCTCATCAGCGGAACGGCCGCGGACCTCGATACCATACTCGCGGGCCTGGGCAAGGGCTCGGGAGTCAGGGACGTGGAGGTCGGCATCCGGGACAACCGCCCGGCTTTCCAGAGCTGGTGGGACGGCACGGGTTTCAACATCAGCGACGCGGACCACACGGCCGGAGCCGGCTGGATCAAGGCCTCCACGGCCCCGGAGCAGGCTCCGCCTACCGGGGTGGCCTGGTCCCTGCCCGCGACCACCGTCACCTTCGTGACCAGCCTCTACGGGTACAGCGTCAACGCGCGGACCATCGACCAAGCCAACAACGTGACCGCTCCGGTCAGCACCTTCAGCTTCATCTTCGACGGCGTCAAGCCCGCCGCGGTGCTCCAGAAGCCGCCGGTGCTGGCCAATAATACGATAAGCAACCTGCCCTTCATCAGCGGCACGGCCTCCGATAACATCGGACTGAGCAAGGTCCAGGTGCGCATCAAGAGCAACGGCCCGGGCCTCTTCTGGAACCCGGGGGACTACACGGCCGGGGACTTCAAATTCGTGCGGGGAGAGGCCGATGAGGGGGCCTGGTTCGACGCGGGCGGGACGACGGCGAACTGGTCCACGGGTCCCTTCACGGCCAGCTTCTATCAGAACACCAAGATATACTCCGTGCACGCGCGCGCCGTCGACAACGCCGGCAACATCGCCTATTTCACGGCCGCCACCTTCACCTTCACCACCGAGCTGCCCGAGTCCTTCGTGGCGCAGCCCGGGGTGTACGCGCTCTCGACCTTCCCCAACTCCATCACCGGGACGGCGCAGGACTTCATCTCGGTCGTCAGCACCGTGAGCCTCGCCCTCACCCGGATCACCGACGGCGGCTGGTTCAACGGCGTGGACTTTTTCCCGACCGTGGGGGGCGTGCCCACCTGGATCAAGCTGACCGATCTCTGCGGCAATCCCTGCAACTGGAGCTTCGACGCCGCCACGCTCATCTCCCGCCTGACTCCGGGCCTCGAATACCGCATCATCACCCATTCGACGAACACCGCGGGCAATTTTGAGAACTTCGGCGCGGGCAACGGCGGCACGGGCAGGGACAGGCTCATCGTCTACGACCAGGCCGGCCCGACCTCCCGCGTCACCGTGCCCAAGGACCTCAGGGTGATGACCGGCGGGCAGGGGACCAGCGCCCTGCACACCTACACGGGCATATTCGGGACGGCCGCGGACCAGTGGCCGGGCGCCGGCATCGGCGGCGTCTCGAGTATGACGGTATCCATCCAGCAGATATATCCCTACACCGCCGCGTTCTGGAACGGACTCTCGACCTTCACCCTCTCCTCGGAGCGCTACTGGCCCGTCGACGCCCTGACGCCGCTGGGCAACAACACCTACTCCTGGTCCATCACGACCAACAAGCCGACCCTGGAGACGGGCAAGAAATACCGCGTGCGCGTGAACGCGGTGGATAACTCGAGCCCGACGCAGAACGCGGAAGCCGTCGTCTCCTCCATCACCTTCGCCTACGAGATCACCGTGCCCACCGCGATCATCTCGGTCCCGGCCGACAACAGCTACGTCAACGCGGTCACGGCCCTATCGGGCACGGCCGAGGACATGTTCAGGGTGCACGTGGCCTCCGTCGCCATCTCCACCTACAACGGCAAATACTGGGACGGGTCCAATTACACCTCCGACCCCCCGGTCTGGTTCACGGCCCAGGAGCCCTTGACCGGCGGGCCGGTGGACTTCACCTGGAGCTTCTCCTCCAACACCTTCAACTTCCAAGACGACAAGAAATACACGGTGCGCATACGCACGGAGGGTGATTCCACCATACAGAAGGAAGGCAACGCGGTGAGCTTCACCTTCGATAATACGCCTCCCAACTCGGACATCACCGCGCCCACGCGCGTGAGCCACCTCCAGAACAGCAACCAGTTCGGCGTGTTCCTCAAGGAATTGACCAGCATCACGGGCACGGCCCTGGACCCCAATCTCCTGCCCTCCCAGGCCAAGGCGGGCGAGGCCACGATCCGCGACACTTTCGGGGCCGGGGACAAGTACTGGGACGGGGCCGACTGGAACCCCTTCAACGCGGCCAATTCCTGGCTGCCTACTACCTGGGGAGGGGTCTGCGGGGTGGGCAAGTTCTGCCTCTCCACCAACCTGCCGCCGACCTCGGGCCCCAAGGCCATGCAGACGGGCCGGACCTACGAGATAAAGTCCCGGGGCCTCGACAACGCGAACAACACGCAGAGCTCGCTCTCCCAGGGGACGACGTTCACCTTCGACCTGGACCCGGCCGTGCTCAAGGTGAACCAGCCGGTCAACGACGTGGACGTCTCCTCCTGGTCGCCCACGCCCAAATACCTAAAAGCATTGGCCACCATCACGGGCACGGCCTCGGACAACCTCAACGTGGCGAGAGTCGAGTTCCGCTTCTTCCAGGAGATCGGCGCGGGGGGAAGCTGGTGGCACAACGACCAGCAGGCCACGCCGGGCTTCGACGCGGACAACACGGCCAACGACTCCTGGCAGGTGGCTGATGGCTCCTCATCGGTGGCCACGCCCTATGTATGGGTCTCGACGAAGATCCCGGCTTTCGCGGGCAACCCGGGCCGCTACAAGGTCAACGCCAGGGCCTTCGACTCCGCGGGGAACACCCTGCTCTACTCCACGGCTTCCTTCGTGCTCGACGACGTGCCGCCGATCTCGAAGTCCTCGAGCATCGTCAATAACGCGGTCATCCGCGGCCTCACCGGCATCTACGGCACGGCCTCGGACGGAAACGGCGTGCAGAACGTGTTCATCAAGCTGGAGCGCAAAGCCGACAACAAGTGCTGGAACTGGCAGACGCCGGGCACCTTCGGCACGAACTGCTCCTTCTTCGCGCCCACGGCCCTCTCGGGCTCCATCCCGAACTTCACCTGGGTGCAAGACGCGGACATGCCTCCCCCCGACAACACGGTCAACGGCCTGCAGACCGGGGCCACCTATTACGTCACCACCTTGGCCAAGGACGCGGCCCTCAACTTCGAGACCGCGCTGACCACCATCACCCTCATCTTCGACAACACCCCGCCCACGGTCGGGGTGACCACCCCGGCGGCGTCCGGCTATTACACGAGCCAAGCCGCGACCGGAGGCAAACTGCTCTCGGCCATGAACGGGCCGGTCACCGACAGCCCCTCGGGTCCGGCGCCCAACATAGACAACTCCACTTGGGGCGTGCGCTTCAATATCCAGGACGTCTTCACCAACCAGTGGTTCAACGGCGTGGACACCTTCTCCTTCGTGAGCGAGCCGACCCCCTGGCTGGCCAACGACGACGCCTTGGGCTGGCGCAACCCCATCGGCGCGCCGAGCGTCATGTTCGCCGACGGCCATACCTATCGCTTGAAGCTCGTCTCGCGCGACAACGTGGGCAACGAGGAGGACCCGGCCTTAAAGGGCATGACGAATTTCCTCGTGGACAACACCTTCCCCACGGCCAACGCGACCACCCCGGGAGGCCTGGGATTTACCGAGGTGGACAGCGTCAACCTCTCGGGCCTGGCCGAGGACATCACGCCCGCGGGCGGGCTCTCGCAGTCCTCCATCTCCGCGCCCACGGACGTGGTCTTCTCCATCCGCCAGACCGACAACTTCTCCATCGTCACCCCGCAGGCGACCGACAGATACTGGGATGGGACGATGAAAGCGCCGGGGACCGGTGATTGCCCCGCGGGACCGCAACCCTGTTTTGGGGTTTTGAACACGGGCCTGCTCAACGACGGCGGGACCTCGCTCATCTGCAGCGCGCCCGGGGTCCCGGCCAACTGCCGCTGGATGAGCGCCACTTCCTATAACCCCGCCTCCCACGGCTGGAGCTACTCGGGCCTGGGCGCGGGCGGGACCGCGTGGCCTCGCGGCAAGGTCTACTTCGTGCGCGCCCGGGCGCGCGACCGGGCCGGGAACCTCATGCCGCCCTCGGACGTCCCCTCGCCCGGCTACTACTTCAAGGTCGCGGCCGCGGCCGAGAAGTTCAAGATCGAGACCCAGCAGGGGCCCTACACCGCGGGCACGGCGCAGAACGTCACGGTGACGGCCCTGGACGGATTGGACAACGTGGCGAGCAACTTCACCGACTGGGTGACTTTCACCTCGGAGGACGTGGGCGCGCCCGAGGTCCCGGGCCTGGGCCTGCCCTCCAATTACCAGTTCAACGCGGCGGACAACGGGGTGCACGTCTTCACGCTCGGCATGAGCCTGCGCCGCGCGGGCGACGGCTCCGCCGAGGTCGGGCCCAAGCGCTCCATCAAGGTGGCGAAGCTGAGCAACTCGCTGATCAACGGCACGACCGGAGACATCACGGTGAGCCCGGACCAGGCGCAATGCCTGGTGCTGGCCCTCCCCGGCCAGAGCCTCTCGCCCGGCACGAACAACGGCCGCTCCGGCTCGGTCTCCATCAGCACCGCGGGCACGCCTTTTTCCGCCTCGGTCTACGTCACCGACCAGTTCTTCAACCGGGTGCCTTCCAGCGCTCCGGCGACGGTGACCATGACGCATAATGACCCCTACGCGGCCCAACCGGTCACCTCCACCTTCTCCAACGGCCTGATGACCGCGCAGATGACTCCCCGGTCCAAGCGCGGGGCCTGGACGGTGCCCGGGGCCACGGCCAATACCGCGGTCACGGCGGCGGGAGCGGGCAATCCCGGGGCCTGCGCCGCGGGAGCGCCCTATGGCGCTTCCGTGGCCGTGCAGGCGGCCAACACCGCCTCGAAGAAACTGCTTCTGCGCCTGCCGGGCGAGAATCTCGCCCCCGGCTCGCCCACGGGCAAGACCGCCTCCGCGCCCCAGGAACAGCAGGCGGCCTCCACCTTCACGGCCACGGTGTACGCGGCCGACGACTTCTTCAACCCCTACGAGCCCAGCCAGAGCATGAGCCCGGACGTGTGGCTCGAGTTGAGCACCCCCTACGGCACGGCCGGGACCACGGTCACGCTGACGGTGGGCTCGACCGATTACCCCGTGCACATCCTGGCCTCCTCCTCCAATACCCTCGTCAACGCCAAGACCGCGGACGCGAGCTACGTGCTTGCCTCCACGCGCGTCGTGGTCGTGCCCAACCTCCCCACCCGGCTCCAACTGCTCCTGCCCGGACAGAATCCCCTGCCCGGGTCTTACAGCGGGTATTCGGGAGGCGTCTTAGACATGGTCGCCGGGACCACCTACTGGGCCACGGTGAACCTGACCGACGATTACTACAACGTGGAGGCCGCCACCTCCACCTTCGTCTCGGAGGCGGCGCTGGTGTACCCCATCGTGCGGCTCATCCTCTCCGACCCCAACGTGGGACCCCGCGGCTTCCTGCCCGTCGGGGAAGCCGCGCTCATCGCGGGCGCCAGGCAATTCTCCTTCATCCCGGCCACGCGGACCTGCCCGGCGTGCGCGCCGTCCTTGCCCAAGCTCTCGGCGCAGGTGGTGGACACCCAGCAGACCTCGACGAACTACGCCTCGACGACGACCGCGAGCATCAACGTGGCCCCCGGGCCGGCGAAGAACCTGCAGATGCTCCTGCCCGGCACGGTCAACGAGACGCCCTCGGAAGGCTCGCTGGCCGGGAAGACGGGGTCGCCGGGCCCCTTCACGGCCGGGAACCAATACCAGATCACGCTCCGCGCCACGGACAACTATTGGAACCGCACCGCGGACAACATGCAGGTGGGCTTGGTGTCCAACGACCTCTACGCCTCCACGCCGGCCTGGAGCACGCTGATCATCTCCGCGGGCGAGAAGGTCACGACGATCCCCGACGCCTTCATCCCGCGCACCGCGACGACCACCGCGACCGGGGGTCCGGGCTTGGTCCTCACCCTCACCGACGAGCAGTTCTTCACCCTGGCCACGGCCACGGCGTCCGGGTTCACGGTCAACGCCAAGCCCTTCGCCAAGGTCATGACCCTGCTCCCCGGCGAGACGCACGTGCCGGGCAAGCCGCCCTTCGACACGGGGGTGACCGGCGGCCGGAACTCGCCCTACCCCGCGGTCTCCACCGCCGTGCCCGCGGGCGCGCCCATGCAGTTCACGGTCAAGGCCGTCGACCAGTTCTGGAACCCGGTCTCGGTCTCCTCGGAGGTGGGCATGAACTCCTCCGACGCCCTGGCCTCGATCCCCACGCCCATCCTGACCCTGGCGGGCGGGGTCACGGCGTTCACCTTCACTCCGGTGCAGATCGGGAACCAGACCGTCGCGGCCGCGGTGCCGGGAGCCTTCGCCATCGCGGCCAGCACCTCCAACGCCTTCAGCGTGGTGGGATCGAGGCTCTCGATCCTGGCCCAGGGAGAGACCCCGGCCCCTGGGGCCACGGGGGCCTGCGGCGCGCCTCCCTGCGAGGGAAGGAACGGGACCCCGGACGGCGTGCCGGGCGGAGGCCCCGACAATTTCACCGCGGGCGTCTCCTTCAACCTGACCGTGCGCCTGGCGGATTTCTGGTATTTCCCGCTGGCCTCGGGCTCGCCCGTGACCCTGCGCTTCTTCTCCACCGACCCCTATGCCCAGCTCCCGCCGGATTCGACGCTGGATGCGGACGGGGAGTCGACGTTCACCGCCTCCCTGGCCTCGGCCACGGCCGCGGGCTCGCGTATCTGGGTCGAGCCGGTGGGCAACCCCAATATCGCCGTATCGACCTCCTCCCTCCTCTATGTGGACCCGGCCGGCCCCGCGCGCATCCTGGCCCTGGCCCGGGGCATGGGCCTGGTCAAGGGCTCGCCCTCCGGAACCACGGGCGCCGCCGCGTCCACGGTCGCGGGCCGCAACTACCCCTTGACCCTCTTCATAACGGACGCCTTCTACAACCCGGTCACGAGCATCTCCCCGGTGCTCGACCTGCGCCCCTCGGACCCCAACGTCCTGGCCGTGAGCACGAACGCGGCCTCGGGACTCGTCACCGCGGACCTTTTCTTCAAGACCAACACCGTGGTGGACCCGGTGGGCGGACCGTGGTCGGTGGGCGTCTCGACCGCGGACGGCTCGAACCTCTCGTCCTTCACGGTCTACGGGATCACGGTCGACCCGGGCCCGGCCTACCGCTTCCAGGTGCTCGTGCCCACCGAGACGCCCAAGCCCGGCAACCTGGCCCTGGCGGGAAAATCCACGGCCTCGGCCACGGCCCAGTACGCCGGCTCGACCTTCTCCCTCACGGTCAACTTAGTCGACCAGTTCTACAACCGCGTCCTGCCCGGCTCCAACAGCACCTTCAAGCTCAAGTCCGACGACCCCAACCACAAGCTGGGGACTTTCGGAAATTTCAACACGGTCAACGGCCAGTTCATCACGACGCACACCTATCTGGTCACGCAGAGCACGGCCGCGGGCTGGACCGTCACGGCCTCCACGGCCACGGGGGACGCCGTCCTTCCCGACGAGTCCGCCCGCTTCCTGGTCCGTCCCTCGACGGCCGCCAAGCTCGTCATCGTGATGCCCGGGCAGGCCCGCGCGGACGGGGTGGGGATGTCCGGCAACCCCAACACCCAGATCGCCGGGGAGAACATCGTGCTGACCGTCTACGCGGTGGACGCGGGCTGGAACTACGTCCCCGTGGACCAGAGGAACCTGCGCCTGCGCACCTTCACCGACGCCTTCGCCCCGAGTTCCTGGACCGTGAGCATGGCCAACGGCGTGGCCCTGGCCACGGTCTCCCTGCGCTCGGTCGGCGTCCATTCCTTCACCGTCGACGACCAGAGCGGCGTGCCGCCCAGCCTGACCGGGGTCACCTCCAGCACCTTCACCCTGGTGGCGAGCAACCCCAAGAAGCT
>CAYHRV010000013.1:0-26579 GCA_964359165.1 uncultured Elusimicrobia bacterium | reverse complement strand
CCCGAACTCCGCCTCGACCTTCTTGGAGATGCGCTCGAGGATGGCTTTCTTGTCCTCCGGGGTGAGCTCGGTGTAATGCTGTTGGAGGAACTGCTCGAGCGTGGGCAGGTCCGCGATATCCTTGAACGGAGTCAGCGCCGCGGCCGTGGCGGCGGTCGCACTCGCGGCCATGGTCCCCAGGAAAGCCTTGCGCGTCATGCCCTCGCCTCCGGGCTCCTCGGGCATGGGGGCTTTGGGGTCGCTCTCCGAGTTCACTGCGGGTGCTCTCCCTTGGATGCGGCATGCCCCTCAGGGGCGTTCTTGGGAGTGCGGGGATTGACATGCGGCGCGGGCGCCGCTTCCAAGGCCTTGAAGATCGGCCAATGGGGGTTATGGCAGGCGATGCAGACCTCGGGCTTGGGTCCGCCCTTGTTCTTGTCCCACGCTCCGCTGCGCCGTCCGTGCGCGCCCAAGCCCCAGTCGCGATAGGTGGTCCCATGGCATTTGGCGCAGAGGAGTTCGATCTTTCCCAGGGGGATGGGGGCGCCGTCGAAATCGGCGAAGTCCGCGGGTTGGAGGCGATGGTGGCAGTTGAAGCAGTGCTGGTTGCGGCCGTGCTTGAGTTCTATCTTCTCGTGGAAGACGCCTTTCTCTTTGGGGTCTCCCTGGAGGCGCTCTGTCCCCTCGTGACAAGACTTGCAGGGGGCCCCGTCGAAAGTCATGTCCTTGCGCACCTTGCGCACCGTGGCCGGGTCGTAGCTTCGGGCGTCGAGCTTGGGGATGTCGTCGCGCTCGCGCCCGGGCCCGATGACGTCCTTCCATAGCAGGGCTCCCACGGCCAGAAGGAGGGCGATGCAGGCCGCCCCCGCCCAGCGGGGGATGCGGCCCTCGGGATCGGCCCGCCTGTCGCTCATTTAGTCTCCTGGTCGTCCTTGTGGGCGGCGGTGTAGAGGGCTTTGAGCTCGGCAAGGAATTCCTGGGTGCGCGGTGTGAGCTTCTTGAAGTCGAACTCATGCCAGAAATGGACGATGTCCTCGTAGGCCTTGTCCACCGGCGCCATGGCTTCGGGCTTCTTGATGGTCTTGTAGTAGAACTTCAGCCCTTTGCGGTAGCCGTTGGCGTGATTGAGCCTTCCGAGTATCTCACGGGCCTTCGCCACCACCTCGGGATGGTTCCCGGTCTTCTTGTTGTGGCAGTTCGTGCAGGCTTTTTCCACGATGGTCGTCGCGTAGACGCGGGTGTCCAGGGAGCCGTGGCAGGTGATGCAGGTGGGCCCCCGGCCTGAACTCTTGATCTGCTCGTAATGCCGGCTCTTTTGAAAGCGTTCCAGGATGTCGGAGTGACAGCCGCCGCAGGTCTTGGGGATGTTCCGATAGTTGAACGGACTCTCCGGATGGGAACGGGGGAGTATCCCTTTATGGGCTTCCTCCATGGACGCCTTGGAGGGGTCTCCGCCATGGCAGGAGGAGCAGGATAGCCCGGCCAGATCATGGGAGGAGCCTTTCCAATCCTGGAAATAGTCGTAAAGTTTGGTGTTCTGGACCTGGAACTTCTCATCCTGATGGCATTTGCGGCATTCATCCAGCACCTCGGCGGCGGACGCCGGCGCCGCTGAGAAAAGGAGGGCGAAGATGACGGGAATCGCATTGATCATTGGATATTCCCC
Organism: uncultured Elusimicrobia bacterium; assembly: GCA_964359165.1. GTDB lineage: Bacteria > Elusimicrobiota > Elusimicrobia > UBA1565 > UBA1565 > CAYHRV01. Next base: position 24,934 of record CAYHRV010000013.1, on the reverse strand, counting down.
ATGACATTGACTGACATATCTCAAGAAATAGAAATGCAACAGTGTGGCCAAAAAAATGGGGTTTTAGTGGAAGTTCCTAATAACACGCCATAAGTCGCTTGGACCGCATAATTAGCCGCGTGGACCGCATCGTTCCACGCGGCTTATGGAGCGTGACACTCCTTGCATTTATCCTTCACGTCCTTGCGCAGGGGGACTTGCTTGTGGCCGCCGATCCGGTGGCACTGGACGCAGCCCATCATGCCCGCGTGCATGCCGTGGGGCATGCTCTTGCCGAAGGCTTTCACGGTCTCGGGCGGGACCTTCACTCCGATCTTCCCGTGGCAGAGCGTCGCGCAATAGGAGCCGGAGAGCAGAGGCAGGGCGGAGAGGTCGACGCCCTCTCCCCCGGCTCCGCGCGCGATCTCGCCCAAGTCCGAGTCGGCGCGCCGCAGGGCTTCGGAGGCCAGGTAGATGTTGTGCTCCCCCCGGGCGCCCCGGACGAAGCGCAGGAGGCGGCGCGTGCGGACGAGAGTCTCTTCCAGGGCTTTGCGCTCTTTCCCTTGCAGGGGAGACTTCGCCAAGGAGGCGGCCGCGGCGTCGGATTTCGCCGAGAGCTGATCCAGGGTCTTGGAGAGCTCGGATTTCGTCTCTTCCCAGATCCCCTCGAACTTCCTGCCGTGGCATTTGACGCAGGCCGAGATGGAGGCCTTCTCGACTAAGCCCGTGAACTCCGCGTCCTTGCCGCTGGTCTTCTCGTCGTAGTGGCAGCCGATGCAATCTACTTGGGCCAGGAACATGGGGCTGGGCATCTCCGGCAGGCCGAGGGGCTGGACTTTGCCGGAGTACATCTCGAGCTGGCCCGCGTGCTTGCCCTTGTGGCAGTAGGCGCAGTCGAAGGAGAGCTCCGGAGCGTGGCCCGAGGGCGCGGCGCCCCGCGCCGTTCCCGCGGACGATGCGGAGGGCGGCGGCTCGTTGAGCCGCGGGAGCTTCTCCGGGGCCTGCGCGAAGCCGTGGCTCATCTCCTGATGGCAGTGGAAGCAGGCGATGTTGTGCTTCGTCACATGGTTCTCGTGGAGGAAGGGGATGTCCGAGTAGCGTTCGAGCTTCTCCGGCTGGTTGTGGCAGGTGAAGCAGCGTTCCTTGGGCGCCTCTCCCTTTCCCCGGACCACCTCCAGGTGGCAGTTCCTGCAGGAGACCCCCTGCTTCGACACGAATTCCTTGTGGTTGTAGGTCATATTGCCGATGCGAAATGATTTCGCGGGCAGTTCGTGGCACCCTAGGCACCCGCCCAGGGGTTTGAGATCCACCCCTTCTCCCCGCCCCTTGAAATGGCAGAGGTAGCAGGAGTCCCAGGTGACCTCGATGTGCTTTCCGACCACCACCTGGGAATGGCAGGAGACGCAGCGCAGATGCCGGCCGAGCCTCTCCTGTCCCACGTGCTGGGTATGGTCGAAGCGGATGCCTTTCTTGGAGAATACCTTCCCCTCGAGCAGGCGCGTGGAGTGGCAGCCGGAGCGCAGGCAGGATGCGTCCTCCACCTCGGCGAAGGGCTTCGACGAATAGGTCCGCGTGACGTACTTGACCACCTGGGACATGGCCTGGAATTTCTTCCAGAGCAGGGTCTGGGGCGCTCCCGGAGGATAATGGCAGTCCACGCAGGCGATCTTGTTGTGCTTGGAGCCGGCCCACGCATTGTAGTAGGGGGCCATGATGTGGCAGGAGTTGCAGAAAGTGGGGCTCGTCGAATACTTGGCGAAGCCCGCGGTGAGCACCACCGCGGCCGCGAACCAGAGTCCGAAGAGGGCGAAGAAGCGGGGCCTCAACTCCGCCTGCCAGCGGTCGCCCGGGACATACACGCCCACGGCGTAGAGCCAGCGCCGCCACCAAGAGGCCCGGCCGACCATCTCCTCGCTCTCCGCCCGCGTGGCCCAGCCCCACTTGAGCCACCTTCTCCAGTCCGAACCCTCCGGCTTCCCTGTTGTCATGGTCAAGACTCCTTATTTGTAGGCAAAGATCATGGCGTAGATGATCCCGATGACGATGGCGAACCCCGCCGCGAGAGCGCACCAGGCGAATGCCCGCAGGGCCTTGATCAGGTAGAGGGGCAGCGGCTGCGCGGCGCGCTCTTCGAGCTTGCCGGCGGACCGGAGGGCCTCGTACTCGCGCGGCCGCTCGCGCTTGAAATCCTCCAGGGGCACCCGGCCGGTGAACACGGCCAGGTCCATGGGGAATTTGTCCGGCCTCAGGTGCGTGTTGAAGAAATGTACGGTGAAGATGAAGCCCGTGGCCAGGAGAGCCTCGTCGGAATGGATGATGGTGGCCACGTTGATGAGCCAGCCGGGCAGGACGCGGGTGAAGGCTTCCGGGAACCAGAGCATGAGGCCCGAGGAGCCGATGATGGCGATGCCCCAGAACACCGCGAAGTAGTCGAATTTCTCCCAATAGGTCCAGCGTCCATAGCGCGGGTGGGAGGACAGGCCGAGGTACCACTTCAGCGTGTCCACGAATTCCCGGAGATCGGTGAGATTGGGGAGCATGGAGTCCGGGCCCAAGAGCAGGGCTTTCCAGGAGCCCGCCCACTGCGCGAGAGGAGAACGACCGCGCTCCGTGGACGGCGGCCCCTTGGCCGCCGTTTCTTTTCGTTTGCGCAGGGCGACATCCCAGAGATGGGTCAGGAAGAGGCCGAACATGACGACCGCGGCCGCGCGGTGGATGAAGCCCGCGGTCTCGAAGCCGCCCAGCAGATGGGAGAGTATCTGGGCCCAGCGCGTGTAGGAGAATTTGAGCGACATCCCGGTGAGCGCCAGGGTGATGAAGCTCACGATCATGACCCCGTGGAGCCAGCGGTAGAGGAGCGGGAAGCGTATGTGCTGGGGCTCCCCGGGGTCGTAGGGCCTGGGGGGATGCGCCTTGCGTAATTGGAGGGCCCGGGGGAGCCAGAGCAGGGTGTGGAGCCAGAAGAAGCCGAAGGTGCCGAGCAGCAGAGAGGTCATGCCCCAGAAAGTCCAGAAGATGAGCGGGTATTTCCCCGGATCGTGGTGCGTCGCGTGGGTCAAGTAGCCGGCGAAGCGCCGGCCGGCGTCCGGGTGGCAGTTGCGGCAGGTCTCCACGATGTTCTGGCGGCTCAAGTGCGAACGGGGGTCGTTGACGGGGAATATGTCGTGCGCGCCGTGGCAGTCGTGGCATTTGGCGGTCTTGGCGTAGCCGAGCTGTGAGACCTTCCCGTGATAGGTCTCGAAATAGGTCTTGGCCACCTCCTCGTGACAGCGGCCGCAGCGGGACATGACCTCCAGCTTGAAGCCGCCCTGGTCGGTGCGGCGCACCGAGTGCGCGGTATGGCAGTCGTTGCAGTTGGGGACGGCCCGCTTGCCGGAGGCCGCCGCCCCTTGGGGCGCCCCCTTGGGCGCGCCATGCACGCTCTGCGCGAACTTCTCGTAGACTCCGTGATGGCATTGGGCGCAAGTGTCCGGGATGTTGTCCTTATGCACGGTCGAGCGGGGGTCGGAAGCGGGCAGTTCTCCGTGGGCCGTGTGGCAGGAGGTGCACATGGCCGTGACGGTCAGCCCGCTCTTGAGCAGGCCCTTGCCGTGCACGCTCTCGGTGTAGCGCTTCGTTATCTCATGCTCCTTGCCCTGGTAGCGCGCCGCGGCCTTCTCCCCCTCGCGGTGACAGCGCGCGCAGAGCGCGGGAACATTGGTGGGATAGGTGGAGGAGCGCGTATTCTTCCTGCTTTGGACGCCGTGCTTGCCGTGGCATTCCAGACAGGCCGGAGCATTGGGGTCCCCCTTTTGGAACAGGGTCCCGTGTACGCTGGCGCGGTATTGGGCCACCTGGTCGTTATGGCAGACCGAACAGTCCACCTTTTTGACCGTTTCGCAAGGTCTGTTCCGGGAAGGGGAGGCTCCCACATGGCATTGGGCGCAGGACACCTTCGCGTGAGCGGAACTCCCCAACTCCTTGGCATCTGTCATCGGCAAGGGGCCGGACTTGCTTCGCAAGTCCGGCCGGCCATGACAGCGCAAGCAATCCCTATCCGCCATGCCCTGGTCGTAATAGACGCGGCGCGCCTTGTGGGGCTGATGGCACTCGATGCAGGCCGGCACCTTGTGGGGTTCGGCCTCCCAGAGTTTCCCGTCGATGACTTTGCGGTGCGTCTCCTCGATCTGGGCATGGCAGCGCCGGCAGGTGGCGGCGATGTTGGCCTTGGCGATGCTGGAGGCGGGATCGGTGTGCGGGAGTATCCGGTGGCCGCCGTGGCAGGAGACGCAGGTGGCGGCGACGCTCAGACCCTTTTTGAGCAAGCCCTCCCCATGGATGCTCTCCGAGTAGTTCTCCAGGATGCGCGATTGGTGGATGGTTCTCTGCTTCTGGGCCGGGGCCCCTTCGCTATGGCAGGAACCGCAGACATACGGGACGCGCAAGGGAGCCACGGCCGAGGCCGTGCTTTTGACCGGGGTGATGGCATGGCTTCCATGGCAGTTCTGACAGCGCGGCGCGAGGGCGTCGTTGCGGGAAAGGGCTTTGCCGTGCAGGCTCTCTTTGAATTGCGCGTCCTCATCCGCGTGGCAGGTCCCGCACTCGACAGGCCCGGGCTTCTCGTGCGGGAATTCTTTTCCGGCGAGGTCCGCGTGGCAGGCGACGCAGTCGAGCCCCCCATGAACGGAGGCGCCGAGCTTCCCGGACTCGACGATGGGGGGGGTCTCGCTGTGGCAGCCCAGGCAAGTCGCGTTATCCTGGGCGGAGGCCGTGGTCATGCCTGAAATAATCCCGGCCAATAACATAATGAAAATAATCTTAATACCGTTCATGGCAATTTCGTTTCGCCCACTTGAATGAACGCAACGCTTTTGCCCCTGCGCATATCGCATGCGGTGTCCATTGACCAGAGGGGTGAGGGCCTGGGGCGCGGGGTCGGTTCACAAACGGAAGGCCCGCCCCCCTGTCGGAGGGCGGGCCCGGGTGCTCTGCTTCTAGTCCTTGCGGCCTAGAACTTGTAGTTGAGGCCGAGAGAGGCCATGTGCGCGTAGTAGTTTCGTATCGGATTGGCCCCCAGCCAGATGGAGTCGGCCCCGTTGCGCAGGGGCACGTCCCCGTAAGCGAAGTCCGTGGCGTCGAACTTCTCGTATTCGTAGTTCGCGCTCAGCGTCAGCGCCTTGTTGAGCTTGAACTCATTGCGCGCCCGCAAGGTCTGCAGCATGCGCCGGCTCGTATCGTAGGGCCGGTAATTCGTGATGGAGCTTCCGTTCGAGACCGGGTCGCCGTTGAAGCGCGTGAAAACCAGATCGTAGCTCAGCACGGTCTTGAGGCTTTCCGCCGGCAGCCAGGTCAGCGCCAGGCCGGTGATGTGAGAGTTCTCGGTCAGCCTGGTCTCCCACCGGTAGATGGGGTTCTGGCACATGATGTAGGTCCCGCCCGTTCCGCCGCAAGTGTTGGCCGGCTGGGTCTGGTTCGAGCGCAGGAGCCGCTTGGAGTAGTCGAACTCATAGTACGCGTCGGCCGTCAGGCTCCCCAGCACCGGCACCGAGAGGTCCAATCCCACCGCCTCCTGCAGGTCGGAGATCGTTCCGAAGAGCTGCGGATAGACGAGCGGGTCGTCGCCGTTGAGGGACCCCTTGCCCTGGCGGAACTTGTCCTCGGTCACCCGCGCGCTCAGGCTCACGGACGATTCCCCGGGTAGCCACTGCAGTTGGGCCCTGGCTTGGTTGCGGTTGCGGTCGGCGACGTCCGGCCGACGCATGCCGGGGGCCTCCGTGAACCATACGCGGCCGCCGGTGTCCGTGGCCTTGGGGTAGTGTTCGAAGTCCATCTCCTGGCCCCGGCGGAGGTTCAGCAGGTAGGAGAGGTTCATCCAGAGAGTGCGGCTCGGGCGGACGGTGAGACCGGTCGTGCCCTCGTATTCCCGGCTGCGGGGGATCTCCCGCGTGAGCTTTTTCGTCTTGTAGGAGACACCCGTATTCCCGGAGAGCCAGGAGTTCACGTCGTAGTCGAGCTTGAGCGAGGTCTTGCCCTCCCGGATCTCTTCGCGGGGGGTTTGGGCTCCCGCCTCGCTGTGCCAGACCTGGTCGAACACCGCCCACCCGGGCAGGGTGTACTGCTTGGAGTGGTTCTGCAGGTCGTAGATCTCGTGGGAGAGCGAGCCCCTCAGCCAGGATAGCGGCCGAGAGGACAGCTTCAGGAGGCCGGTGACCACGTCGATCCTTCCATCCACGTCCTTGTCCGGCCTGCTGGCGGGGTTCGCGGCGTCGAAGGTGAGGCCGGCCGCGGCCGCGGTGGCGTTGCCCGAGTTCATCTGCGTGTTGAGCGTATAGGGCATCATGGGGTTGAGCGCGCGCCATATCTGGTAGCCTGTCTCGAAGCTCAAGCGCGATTGAAGAGGCAGATTCACGCCCCCTTCGATCTTGAGGCTGTGCGCGGTGTTGTCCGGCGCCATGGCCATGGCGCCCTTCGCGCCCCCGTCTCCGGCCGAATAATGACTGGAGGAAATGTACTGGTCCGTCATTCGCTTGGGGTTGTCCCAGAAGAGCTGGGGGATCTTGTTCTTGAACTCCGAGAGACGGTAGTTGAACCCGAGCTGAACATCCTTCTTGGCTAGCTGCAAGTCCAGGTAGGCTTCATTGGCCGTCTGATCGATGGGAGCGGCCAGCTCGATGGCGTTGCTGAATCCGAACGAGGCCGCCTGGGACTTGGTGCCGCGCCGGGCCTGCTGCCAGCCGCCCAGCTCGACGGTGAAGTCCTGGGCCGGGTGGAAGCGCAGGTCCAGGTTTCCGGTCTCCACCTTGAAACCCAGGGGAACATACGGCGCGTTGGCCAGGGCGGTCGAGACGCCGGCGTTGAAGCCGTTGTTGGCCGTGGTTAGCGCGCCGTTGCGCCACCCTCCGTTGAGTCCCATGTAGCCGCCTCCCTGGTAGCTGAAAGGCGAGCGGGCCTCGTAGGAGAATAGGTGAAGCATCTCGTCCCAGCCGCCTTTCCAGGAGAGCTTGCCCGGCTGGCCGCCCTCCGCCCGCAGCGACTGGTTGTTCTTTCCGATGTTCGTCGCTTCCGCGTCCATGACGTAGCTTTCAGACTCGAAGTCCAGCTTGTAGCGCTCCAGAATGAGGCCGTTGGGCTTTTCGCCGTATTCCTCCGGAATGGGGCTGCGCGCCCCCTGGGTCTTTTGGAACCGCTGTTGGACCCGGACGTCCACCTCTTGCCGGACGTCCGCGGCCATGGCCGGAGTCTGCCACAGGACCGTCGCCAACGCCATCGCTACTCTCAAGATCGAGTTCATAGTTGTCTCCTTGGCATCCAGGCTCAGCGTACCAGCCATTTTCCCGAGGGATGGTTGCTGCCATGCACCTGCGGGTGACAGTTGATGCAGCCTTTGTATTTCAGGCGATTGGCCCCGGTATCGGCCGCGGATTGCCCGTAGGCGGTGGCCGGATGCCTGCCGCCCACGTGACAGCGCTGGCACAACAGGGGGGACCGGGTGACGAGCATCTTTTCATTGTGCGAGCCGTGCGGGTCATGGCAGGTGGCGCAGTTCTCGCGCGCCGGGGCATGGTCCCACATGAAGGGCCCGCGCTTGTCCTGGTGGCAGGCGTAGCAGGTCTCGGGGACGGTGTTCTTGGCGAGCAGTTTCTCGGCGGGCGAGCCGTGCGGGTTGTGACAGCCCGTGCAGCCCATCTTCCCTTCCACCAGGGGCATGTGGCCGGATTTGCGGATCTGGGCCTTCTTCTCCGCGTGGCAGGCGAAGCAGGAATCGGCCGCGGAGGCCTTCTTGAGGAGCGGGGCCTTTCCGCCGTTGGCCTTCTCGTTGTGCATGGAGTGGCAGGAGACGCAGGAGACGTTCTTCATGTCGTGCGTGGAGCCCTTCCAGTGCATGCGCTTGCCCCCCTCATGGCATTTGAGGCAGGTCTCCGCGGCGTCCGCAGGCTTGAGCTTGGAGGGGTTGGTGATGGTCGCGAAGTCGGGGTTGTTCTTGTCCCCGCCCGCGCCCGCGTGGAGCGAGCCCGGGCCGTGGCAGGTCTCGCAGGTCTTCTCGAAGGGGATGCCCTTGGCGTTGGGGATGGCCTTGGCATGGATATTCTTCTTGAACCCCTCGTGCGTGGAGTGACAGCCGAGACAGGTATCCGCCCCTACGAATTCGGCGTTCCCGCCCTCGGCCCATGCGTGCCGGGTCCCTGCAAGCAAAAAAGCCGCCTGCATGACCACGGCCATCCACACGGGCAACATCCGCCTGATGCCCCGCTTATACGCGATCATTGATAGTGCCTCCCAAGAGTCCTGCCGATGAGTATAAAGTCAGCGCCACGAACTTGAATCAAGCAACAAACCCGCCAGCGATGACATTACCGGCGGCCGCGAGGCTGACCAGGAGCAGAGGATATCATACGCGGCGCACAAAGTGCGCTGCGTATTTTCAGGGTCGCGCCCAACGGGCGCGCCCATATCGAAACGCGCGGCGAGTTTTTGAGACGGGGGGATTTTAAAGGGCCGCGGCGCGCGGCCTTGTCAGGCGGGCCCAATAATCCTCGGCCCAGGTCCGGCAGAGCGCGAGGGCGGCTTCCAGGGCGGTTTCCCGCGCAGAGCGGTTCTTCTCCACCATGCGCTTGAGGTCGTCAAGATCGTAGAGGTAGACCCCCTCGAGAGCGGTGACGCCGGAATCCACGTTCCGGGGGCAGCCTATGTCTATTAGGAAAAGGGGCCGTCCCCTGCGCGGGCCCAGCATGGGAGCGAGTTTCTTGGCATCGAGGATCGTGTTCATGCTCGCGGTCGAGAAGACAGCCACATCCACCTCGGAGAGGCGCCCGAGCGCCCGTTCCCAGGGAACGGCGCTCCCTCCCAGGTTCTCGGCCAATTCCTCGGCCTTTTCCAAGGTGCGGTTGGCCACCTGGACGCAGGCCTTGCCCTTGGCCAGGAGATGCTTGGCCGCGGTCTTGGCCATGGCCCCGGCCCCGAAGATGAGCACCGAGCGCGTCCCGCTCTCGCCGAACACCTTGTGCGCCAGAACGGCCGCGGCGCCTCCGATGGAGGTGATGCCTTCGGCGATGGGGGTCTTGGTCCTGACCTCTTTTCCCGCGGCCAGGGCCCGCTGGAAGAGGATGTTGAGCGTCCTGCCCGTGGAGCGGGCCTTTTGGGCTTCCTGGTAGGCGGTCTTGACCTGTCCCAGGATCTCGGTCTCGCCCAATACCCAGGAGTCGAGTCCGGCCGCCACGCGGAAAAGATGGAGGGCCGCTTCCTCCGCGCGCCGGGTATAAAGGTGGGCGCGGAGGTCCGCCGAGGCGCGGCGGACGATCCAGTCGGCGACGGCTTGCGCCGCGCGCTCGCCCTCCGTGCCAGGCGCAGCCGAGGCGTAGATCTCGAAGCGGCTGCAGGTGGAGAGGATCAGGACCTCGGAGACCGGACATTCCCGCCGCAGGGACTCCAGGGCGGCGGGAAGCATGGGTACGGTCACCGATAAGCGTTCGCGCACCGACACCGAGGCGCTGAGATGGCTTAAGCCGACGACGATGGGCTCGTTCACTTCGTCTCCACGCAGGAAGGGGGCTTGGGTCCGGCCTTGCTGCGGCGGGCCGCCCCGCCGCGCAGGCGGCCGGCGTTCTCTCCGAGCGTCGACTGGAGCTTGGCGGGCATGTTCTTCTCGATGAGGGGGAAGAGCGCCTGCTCCTCTTCCTCCATATGGTCCTTGAGATGGGACTGGAAGTCGATGACGGCCACGAACTGGCTGACCGGGGCCATGCGGATCTCCAAAGCGTCCCGGAGCACGTCGAGCTTCTCGTTGAGTTCCTCATGCCCGGCGCGGAACATCCCGATGATCTCCGGGCGCAGTCCCGAGACCGCCTCCAGGGCCGCGGGGAAGAGGAGCTGTTCCTCGACCTGTTCGTGCGCCGAGAGCAGGGGGAGGAGGCGTTTTAACGCCGATTTGACGCGGGAGGGGGTGTCCGGGGCTTGTTCCCGGAGCGAGGATTCCATCTCCCGGAGCATGCACCGGAAGCTCAGGTGTTCGGCTCTGAGCTGTTGAGTGATGGTAAGCCCCTCCTGGGCCTTCGGTGGTTTCACAAACATAAATTATTGCAACAAATCTGCCATGCCCCTACCGGCGGGATCTTCGTCCCGGGGTCCGCTTGAAGTAGGGTCGAAGCCGCGCTTCCTCCGCCTGGAAGTGGTCGTTCATGTCCTGGATCAGGATGCGCAGGGAGGCTCGCAGGGTCTCGAAGGGATAATCCTCGGGATGCTCCAGGAACAGGCGCGCGTCCTTGGAGAGGGAGAGCAGAGAATCATGCTGGAGCGTCAGCAGGCCGAGGAGGTCCCCCACCTTCTGCGGCCCAAGCGGGGGAGGACAGCCGATGGACATGTCCTCGATGCGGCGATGCTCTTCGATGGCCGGGATGAGCCGGTCCAGGATGCCCCTAAGGCATTTCCGGGCGCGGGCCTCGGGCTTCTCCAAGCAATCCCCGATGCGCTGGGCGAAATCCTCCAGCCGTCTGGCTTGTCTCTTTGGGAAACGGCGAGGCAAGGATTTCCTCATTATCTAAGGTAGGCCGCAACGGATCGGCCAAGCCGGCCCGGCTTGGCCCGTTTATCGGTTTCTACCTTGATGTGGCTGTGGGGCGTGCCGCCATCCCCGTCCGTTTCGGGATATAGGAGCAGTACGGATCCGATTCCAAGTGGTCCCCCGTCACGGCGTGCGCCCGGGCCCGGGAGCCGGCGCATACGGAGGCGAATTCGCAGAGCCCGCATTTGCCCTTGAGCTTGGAAGGGTCGCGCAGGTCGCGGAAGAGGGGGTGATCCCTGTATATCTCGGCGAGGGAGTCCCGGCGGACGTTTCCGGCCGGGATGGGGAGGAAACCGGAGGGGCAGATGTCTCCCCGATAATCTATGAAGAGGAAGCCTTTTCCAGAGTTCACGGCTTCCGGCGACATGCCGATGGCCCCGTCCACGCCGCGGGGGCGGGCTATGATGTGCCGGACCTGCTCGGCGCTGCGCTCCCTCTGCATGACGAAGCGCCGGTAATGCGGAGCCTCGGTGAGCTTGATGATGAACTTCTGCTCGCCGTTGAGCCGGTGCAGCCGGTCGAAGACGAGCTCGAACTGCTCGGCGCTGAGGCTTTCGAGTTCCTTGCCCCGGCCCGTGGGGATGAGGAAGAACACTTCCCAAAACACCACCCCTAGGCTCGAAACCAGCGTCACGAGGTCCTCGAGCAGGGGGAAATTCCACGCCGCCAGGCAGGTGTTGATCTGCAAGGGCACTCCGGCGTCCCGGACGAAGCCCACGCCCTCCAGGGTCTTGGCGAAGGAGCCCGGGACTTTCCGGAAGGAGTCGTGGAGATCCGCGGTCGGCCCGTCGATGCTGAAGGCGATCTGGTCGATGCCGGCGTCCTTGAGCTCCGAGATACGGCTGCGCGTCAAGTTCTCGGTGGCCGCGGGGATGGTCCCCATGCGCAGGCCCCGGGATTTTCCGTAACGCACGAGCTCGGCCAAGTCGGGACGGTTGAGCGGGTCGCCGCCGGAGAGGATGAAGATGGGCGTCCCCATGTCCGCGGCCGAGTCGAGGAGGCGCTTCCCCTCGTCGGTGCTCAGCTCGTCGGGGTCGCGTCCGAGGAGGGCGGAGGCGCGGCAATGCTTGCAGGCCAAGGCGCAGGAGCGGGTGGTCTCCCAGATGGCGAGGAAAGGGGTCTTTGAGAAGTCGGTGCGCCCCAGGCTGGGATGTCCATTCTTCATTTCGCGGCCTTTTTCTTGCCGTCTCCGGCCAGATGCTCCTTGAGCCTCTGGAAGAGGATGGCGTCCTCGCGCTTGACGTGATGGTTGAGCATCTCCTTGAGATGCGTCTCCCGCTCCAGGAGCAGGATCACCGCCCTGCGGGCGCCGGCCCCCAGGGTCAGGCTGCGCGTGGCGGAGAGGAGGTCCTTGGTGCGCTGCTCGATCTTGCGGTGCTCCTCGATGAAGACATCCGGCTTGCCCGCGTGGATGAAATCTCCCAGCTCCGCATAGACCGGGATGAGGTGTTCCTCCTCGATGCGGATGTGGCGCGAAAGCCGCCGCGCGAATTCCTCCAGGGCGCCCAAGGCCTGGGTGAACTCCATCCCGACCAGCGCCTCCTGGTGGCGCAGGAAGATCTCCGCCAGGGAGTGGTGGTCGGTTTCGACCTCGAGGATCTGGGAGAGGGCCGGTTTCTTGACCATGGTGTCCACTATTCATGCATTGCAACGCTTCTGCCATATCGCATCAGTCAGATCGGACCCCAAATCTCCAGTAAGCCGTAAATAGCCGGCGGGAGGGCCTGTCCCGAACCTCGGCATGCGGGTACGCGGTCGGCCTCTGCGTTCGGCCGCCGCTCGTGTCTCGCCCTGCGCTCTACGGGCGCAAGGCTCCGACACGCCCCGCAGTGCCGAGGTTCGGGCCACCCCCCGCCCGTTTTCCCCTTCCCCTCGCCTGGAGATATTTGGGCCGACTCGGTCCATTGACAGGCGGCTCGGGGTTTCGATACTGTTGATTCACGCGGATGTCAACTGCAACGAAGCTGGCCGTCTCGATCGCGTTCCTAGGATTCTCCATCCCTGTTCGGGCGCAGGAGCCCCGGGCCCTTTCCTTGACGGAGGCTTTCGGGCTCGCCGAGAAGCGCAGCGAGGAGCTCGCGCGCAGGGGACTGGGGGTCTCGGAGGTGGATGCCCGAATCCGGGAACTCTGGTCCGCGGTGAAGCCCTCGCTTTCTCTCAAAGGATCGGAATTCCTTCAAGACGCCTCCGCGCAGGGTGGGGCGCTGGGTTCCTTCACGCAGAAGGAGAGGCCCGAGGCGAAAGTCTCGCTCCGCCAGCCCCTGTTCGCCGGTCTGCGCGAGTTCCTCGCGGTGAAGGCGGCCCGCGCCCAGCGCGCCTCCGTCGAGGCCGAGCTCGCGCGGGCTCGGGACCTCCTGTATCTGGACACCGCGGGGGCCTACCTCGACCTGCTCTGGATGCGGCGGCAGATCGTCATGCGCAAGTCCATGGTCGCGGTGACCCAGGACAGGGTCTCGGAGCTCAAGGCGCGCGAGAAGCTCGGCCGCTCGCGCAAGAGCGAGGTGCTGGCCGCTGAATCTCAACTGGCCCAACTGGAGGCGCAGGTCCAGGAGACCTTGCGCGAGGAGCGCTCCTTCCAGGAGACGATGCGATTTCTGACCGGGCTCTCCGGGGATATCGCCCCGGAGGAAGTCGCGCTTCCGGCCGAGGAGTCCGCCGAGCCCTATTTGGCCGCCGCAGCCCGCCGGCCGGATGTGGAGGCGCGCAGGCGCGACGCCCAGGCCGCCGCCTTCCTCGAGGAGAGCGCCGCCCGGGCGTACTGGCCGACGGTGGGCCTTGACGGGAATTATTATCTCAGGCGCACGGGCCTCCAGGGGCCCATCAAGTGGGACCTGCTCCTCTCCGCGGAGCTGCCTCTCTATACTGGAGGCGCAACGGGCGCCCGGACCGAACAGGCCCGCCTGCGCAGGCGCTCCGGCGAGGAGGCCCTGTCCCTGGCCTTGCGCAGGGCGGAGTCGGAGGTGCGCAACGCCCATCAGGATCTCTCCTCCTATCTATCCGTGGTCAGGGCCCTGGAGAAAGCCCTGTCCCTGGCCGAAGCCAACGCCTCGGCCCAGGCCGAGGACTACCGCCTCGGCTTGGTCACCAATCTCGACGTGCTGGGAAGCCTCAACTCGCTGGGCGAGATGCGGCTCAAGCTCAACTCCGCCCGCCTAGACGCCTCCTACGCCGCGGCCCGGCTGACCGTTGCCGCCGGAAAGGTACGCTAATGAAAAGGAAGCTCTCGATAAAACGGCGCAGGCCCCCCGAAGGAAGCACCCCCCCGCGGGGGGGGCGCTGACATGAATCTATCCGAGATCTCCATCCGCAATCCGGTCTTCGCCTGGATGCTCATGTTCGGGCTCATGATCTTCGGGGCCATCGGGTTCTCGCGCATGGGCGTGAGCCTCATGCCCGACGTAGATTTTCCGGTGGTCACCGTCTCCGCCACTTGGGAGGGCGCGGCGCCGGAGATCATGGAGAGCGAGATCGTCGATCCCATCGAGGACCAGATCACCACGGTCACCGGCGTCCGGGAGATCTCCAGTTCCTCCAAGCAGGGCCAAGCCACCGTGACCGTGGAGTTCGAGCTGAGCCGGGACATCGACGCCGCGGTGCAGGACATCCAGAACAAACTCGCCCAGGCGCGCAACCGCTTGCCCCGGGACATGGACGCCCCGGTGGTCACGAAGGTCAATCCGGAGGACCAGCCCATCCTGTGGCTGGCCCTCTCCGGGGAGAGGCCCCTCAAGGAGATGATGGTCTACGCGCAGGACCACCTCAAACAGCGCTTTCAGACCGTCCCGGGGGTGGGCGAGGTGTTCCTGGGCGGGCTCTTGGAGCGGAATCTGCGGGTGTGGCTCGACGCGGATAAGATGCGCGCCAAGGAGATCACGGTGGAGGACGTGCTCGCGGCCATCTCCCGCCAGCACGCCGAGATCCCGGGCGGGCGCATCGAGACCGCCCTCAAGGACTTCAACGTCCGCACCCTGGGCGAGTTCACTTCGCCCGAGGAGTTCGGCGACCTTCTCATCACCCAGCGCGGGGGCCAGCCCATCCATGTGCCCATCCGCCTGCGGGAGGTGGCGCGCGTGGAGGACGGCCTCTCCGATTTCCGGCGTCTTTCCCGGGTGATGGGGGAGCGGGCCATCGGGCTGGGCATACGCAAGCAGAGGGGGGCCAATTCCGTGGAAGTGGCGCGGCTGGTCAAGGCGCGCATGGAGGAGACCCGCAAGGTGCTCCCCGCCGGGATGAAGCTCGGCGTCAACTTCGATTCCACGCGCTTCATCTCCGACGCGGTGCACGAGCTCAATTTCAACCTCATCCTCTCGGCCGTGCTCACGGCGCTGGTATGCTGGCTCTTCCTGGGCTCCTGGTCATCGACGCTCAACATCCTCCTGGCCATCCCCACCTCGGTGCTCGGGACCTTCATCGTCACCTATTTCCTCGGATTCACCCTCAACACCTTCTCCCTGCTCGCCCTGACCCTGGCCATCGGCATCGTGGTCGACGACGCCATCATGGTGCTCGAGAACATCGTGCGCCACCAGGAGGCGGGGGCCGGGCGCATGGAGGCGGCCTTGAACGGCTCGCGCGAGATCACCTTCGCGGCCATGGCGGCCACGGTGGCCATCCTGGCCATCTTCGTGCCCGTGGTGTTCATGCGCGGCATCATGGGAAAGTTCTTCTTCCAGTTCGGGATCACGCTCTCGGCCGCGGTGCTCTTCTCCCTTCTGGAGGCGCTGACCCTGGCCCCCATGCGCTGTTCCCGCTTCCTGGACGCGGGAGAGCGCAAGAACCCGCTCACCCGCCTCGTGGAGGCCTCCTTCCACCGGCTCGCCCGGGTCTATCGCCGCCTTCTCTCCTCCTGCCTGGAGAACCGGTGGAAGGTCGTCCTTCTGTCCCTGGCTTTCTTCGGCCTCTCCCTGAGCCTGGTCAAGAAGCTGCGCAAGGAGTTCGTCCCGCCCCAGGACCAGTCCATGTTCATGGTCCGGGTGCAGACGCCCGTGGGCTCCTCCATGGAATTCACCGACGCCAAGTTCCGCGAGATCGAGGCCTGGATCATGGCCCAGCCCGTGGTCGGCCGCTACTTCTCCGCGGTCGGCGGTTTCGGCGGCGGGGAGGTCAACACCGGCATACTCTTCCTGACCCTCAAGCAGAAGGCCGAGCGGCCCATGGGGCCGGGCGGCAAGCCCCTGACCCAGGCCCAGGTGATGGCCGCGGCCCGCAAAGACCTCAACAAAGTCCCCGGGGTGAGGGCCATCGTGATGGATCTCTCGCAGAGCGGCTTCAGCTCCTCGCGCGGCTTCCCGGTGGAATTCACGCTCCGGGGCCCGGATTGGGGGACTCTCACCGAGCTCTCGGCGAAGCTGATGAGGGAGCTGGAGGCCTCGGGAGAGGTCGTGGACGCGGACACCGACTACAAGACCGGCATGCCCGAGGCGCGCGTGTATCCTGACCGGGCCAAGGCCTACGCCCGGGGGGTCAACATCGACTCCATCGGGACCGTGGTCAACGCCATGGTCGGCGGCGTGCGCGCGGGGTATTTCACCGACAAGGGCCGCCGCTACGAGGTGCGCCTGCGCTCGGAGAGCGTCTTCCGCGCCAAGCCCGAGGACATCGAGCGGTTCTTCGTGCGCAACAACCGCGGCGAGATGATCCGCCTCTCCGAGGTCGTGCGCGTGGAACAGAACCCCACGCTCTTGTCCATCACGCGCAAGGACCGGGAGAGGGCCGTGGGCATCATGGCCAACGTCGCTCCGGGCAGATCCCAGGCCGACGCGCTCGCCGCGGTGGAGCGCATCGCGGCCAAGGCCCTGCCCGAAGGCTATCACATCGTGTTCTCCGGCTCGGCCCAGACCTTCCGCGAGTCGTTCTCGAGCCTGCTCTTCGCCCTGGCCCTGGGCATCCTGGTCTCGTACATGGTCCTGGGCTCGCAGTTCAACAGCTTCATCCACCCCATCTCCGTGCTCCTGGCCCTTCCCTTCAGCATCTCCGGAGCCTTCCTGGCCCTGCTGGCGTGGGATCAAAGCCTCAACGTCTATTCCATGATCGGGCTCATCCTGCTCATGGGCATCGTCAAGAAGAACTCGATCCTGCTCGTGGATTTCACCAACCAGAAGCGCGCCGAGGGTCTCCCCTTGAGGGAGGCGCTCCTGGAGGCCTGCCCGGTGCGCCTGCGCCCCATCCTGATGACCTCGATCTCGACGATCGTGGCCGCCGTCCCTCCGGCCTTGGCCATCGGGCCCGGGGCCGAGACGCGCATCCCCATGGCCGCGGCGGTCATCGGAGGCGTGCTGGTCTCCACCCTGTTGACCCTTCTCGTCGTGCCCTGCGCCTACAGCCTGCTCGCCTTCTTCGAGAATAAAAAGACCTGACTCGCGACAAAACGCATGCGTTTTGTCGCGGGGCAGGGGTTCGGTTCTGTTCTTCCGACGCAAGGCTAAAGGGATTTTTTGAGGCGGGCCAGCATGTCTTTGTAAACCTCCGCGTCGCGGCGCATGCCGATTTTCACGATGAGGACGGTCACTGTCCCTTTATCGATGCGGTAGATGACGCGATAGTCCCCTACGCGCATTTTCCAGAACCTGAAGAGCTCCTTGCGCAGGGGCTCTCCGTAGGCCTCCGGATCGGCGCAGAGGCGTTTGCGGATGGCGCTCAGGATCTGCTCCCGCGCGGCCTTGGGGAGAGCGGGCAGGTCTTCCGCGGCGACGGCGGGAAGGAATTCGACCCGCCAAGTCACGCGAAGCGCTTCTCCACCTGCTCCAGAGTCAGGTTCTTACCGGGTCGCGGTTTGCGCAGACGCTCCTTGGACTCGAAGGCCAGGAGTATGTCCGAAGCGTCCTCGATCGCTCGTTCCATGGCGGCGAAGCGGGAGGGATCGGAGAGAACGGCCACCGGGCGGTTGTGTTTCTCCAGGGTGACGGGGGAGTCCTTGAGCTGAGCCAATATCTCGTCAAGATGGGTGCGCAGTTCGGAAACCGCGGCCAAGGCGGTGCGCTCTTTGATGATCCTCATGGAAGGAACCTTAATGTAAGTATAAGGCTTGGCAATTAAATTGTCAATAGAAAAGACAAATTAAATGACTAGAACGGCGCCTGCGGTGCTTGGCGAGGGCTCGCGAAGCGAGTCCTCGCCAAGCGCAGCATGATATAATCCGGCCCAGGACCATGAGGAAACGGTAATAGAGGAAACTTATGAAGCTCACGCTTAAATCCCTTCTCGACAAGATCCGCCGCGGCGAGGTGGATACCGTGCTGACCGTCTTCCCGGACATGCTCGGCCGGTGGATGGGCAAGAGGATCACCGGCCGTTTCTTCGCGGATTCCGTCGCCGGCCACGGGGTCCACGCCTGCGCCTACCTGCTGACCGTGGACATGGAGATGGAGCCGGTGCAGGGCTATGACCTGACCAGTTGGGAGAAGGGCTACGGGGATTTCCACATGGTCCCGGATTGGGGGACACTTCGGATCCTGCCCTGGCTTGAGAAGACGGCCCTCGTCGTCTGCGACTTGAAAAGCGAGGAGGGGGAAGACATCGAGGTGTCTCCGCGCCGTATCCTGCGCAGGCAGGTCGCGCGCGCGGCGTCCAAGGGGCTGAGCTTCAAAGTGGGATCGGAGTTGGAGCTCTATCTGTTCAAGGACGGCTACGACGCGGCGCGCCAGAAGGGCTGGCACGGCCTCGAGCCGGGCGGACACTACATCGAGGACTACCACATACTCCAGGGTACCAAGGAGGAATTCCTCATCCGGGAGATCCGCAACCGGATGGAGGAGGCCGGGGTCCCGGTGGAATGCTCCAAGGGAGAATGGGGCAACGGCCAGCAGGAGATCAATCTCCGCTACTCGGACCCCTTGGAGATGGCGGACCGCCACACGATCTACAAGCACGGGGCCAAGGAGATCGCCGTGCAGAAAGGGGTGTCGGTGACCTACATGGCCAAGGTGGACGACCGCTGGGCGGGGTCTAGCTTCCATCTGCACGCGAGTCTCTGGGACAAGGCCGGTCGCAAGAACCTCTTTCGCGGCCCATCTCCCAAGGCTCCTTCAGCGGCTTTTTGTTCCGCCTTGGCCGGAGGCATGGCGCTGGCCCGGGACTTCTCGCTCTTCTTCGCCCCGACGATAAACTCCTACAAGCGCTATCAGTCCTCCTCCTTCGCTCCCACGCGCATCGCCTGGGCCCGCGACAACCGCACCTGCGGTTTCCGCGCCTTGGGGGAAGGGGACGGGCTCCGCATCGAGAACCGCATCCCCGGGGCGGACGCCAATCCGTACCTCGCCTTCGCCGCGACCATCGCGGCCGCGCTCCACGGCATGGAGCGCAAGCTCGACGCGCCGGCGGAGTTCAAAGGCAACGCCTACGCCGCCGCCCGGGTCGCCGAGGTGCCGAAGTCTCTCTCGGAGGCCGCCTCCTGTTGGGAGGGTAGCCGGGCCGCGCTCGAGGCGTTCGGCTCCGCGGTCCATAAGCATTATCTGCACGCGGCCCGGGCCGAGCAGGCGTCTTTCGAGCGGGCGGTGACCTGCTGGGAGCGCGCGCGCTACTTCGAACGGATATGACCGGCTCCCCGAAGAATTCCATGGAATTCTTCGAGAAGCCGGGATAACGGGGAGACGCACGCGCAAGATCAAGGAGAGCGTATGAGGCTGAAAGATAAGGTCTGCCTGATCACGGGAGCGGGGAGCGGCATGGGCCGCGTCGCCTCTCTTCTTTTCGCCAAGGAGGGGGCCCGGGTCGTGGCCGCGGACGTGCGCAAGGACTGCGCCGAGGAGACCGCCCATCTCATCGCCAAGGCGGGCGGGAAGGCCGCGGCGGTCGGAGCCGACGTATCTAAGGAAGAGGACGCGAAGGCCATGGTGGGGGCCGCGGTCAAGGCGTTCGGGCGGCTCGACGCTCTCTACAACAACGCGGGCATCTTCCCGGAGAAGGACCACTCCGTGGTGGACACCGACCCCGATGTGTGGGACTTGGTCTACCGGGTCAACCTCAAGGGGGTCTATCTCGGCTGTAAATACGGCATCCCCGAACTCGTGAAAGCCGGGGGCGGTTCCGTCGTCAATATCGCCTCCTTCGTGGCCCTGCTGGGCTGTTCAGTCCCCCAGGACGCCTACACCGCGAGCAAGGGAGGAGTGATCGCCCTGACCAAGTCCCTGGCCGTGCAATTCGGCCCCAAGGGCGTGCGCGCCAACGCCATCTGCCCCGGCCCCATCGAGACGCCCCTGCTCATGGATTGGCTGCTCAAGGAACCCGCGGAGAAGGCCAAACGCATCAACCGCATCCCCATGGGCCGTTTCGGCAAGCCGGAGGACGTGGCGTATCTCGCGCTCTATCTGGCTTCGGATGAGTCCTCCTGGACCAATGGCGCCGTGATGGTCGTAGACGGCGGCATCACGTCCAATTACTTCTGATGAGGCATTTCGTTTGCGCTGGGCTCGCCCTTATCCTGGCGGCGGCCGCCGCGGCTCAAGAAATACACTTGCCGCGCTTGCGCGCGATCGCCGAGAGGTTCTCCGCGTCCTATAACGCGAAGGATTTCGGGGCGATCCGGGACGATTTCGGGATGGAGGTCGCCAAGGCCCTTCCCCGGGAACAGTCGGACGCCTTTTTCCGGTCCATGATGCAGGATCATGGGAAGATCCTTAAGCTGGAGCCGCCGCGCCCCCAACCGCCTCGCGGCGCGGTGTTTTTGGCGAGGTTCGAGAAGGGGTCCTTGGACCTGAAACTGCATCTGGATGAACAGGGGAAGGTCGGAGGCATCTGGTTCCTGGCCCCGGCTCCGGATATCCCGGTCCCGGAGAGGAATCGGACCCGGCTTTCGCTTCCGGCCCAGGGCCGCTGGAAAGTTATCTGGGGCGGCGACACGCGTGAACAGAACCAGCATCGCGAAGTCCGGGATCAGCGCTTTGCTTTTGACTTGGTGGGCATCGGTGAAGATGGCAAGACTCGAAAGGGCAAAGGGGCGGATAACGAGGACTTCTACGCTTTCGGCAGGGAAATAATGGCGCCCGCCGAGGGCGT
This sequence comes from uncultured Elusimicrobia bacterium, assembly GCA_964359165.1. Classification (GTDB taxonomy): domain Bacteria; phylum Elusimicrobiota; class Elusimicrobia; order UBA1565; family UBA1565; genus CAYHRV01. The sequence continues at coordinate 4,425 of CAYHRV010000013.1, read as the reverse complement.
CGTCACCGACGTCATCGAGGGAGTGCGCGACAATCGTCCCGGCTCCATGAATCCCGGTTCCGCCGTTGGAAACGCGGTGTTCATCGAGCACCGTCCCGACGAGATATCGTTATTGGCTCATTTCAAACAGGGGAGCATCCGGGTGAAGCCGGGACAGAAGGTGGCGAGGGGAGAAACGCTCGGCCTATGCGGGAATTCCGGAAATTCCTCCGAGCCCCATATCCACTATCACCTGCAGAATGCCCATATTCCGCAGGACGCCACCGGGATCCGCGTGTTCTTCGACGGCCTGGAGTTGGAACGGGACGGGGTCAGAGTCTCGACTTCGGACTACTCGCCGGTCAAAGACGACGTCATCGAACCGCAATGATAGAATGGCGGTGCATGGATGCGCCCCTCGGGCGCGACCTTGAATACGCGCGGCGCGTCAAGCGCGCCGCGGACTGGAGGCTTCATGGCTCAGACAGCGACGAGACCCGCTAAATCGAAGGAGAACAAGGTCCCGGTCCACGGCATGTGGATCGGGGGCAAGGAAGTCCCCGCGGAGTCGGGCAAGACCTTCGAGACGCTCAACCCGGCCACCGGCCAGGTCATCGCCCGGGTGGCGGAAGGCGGGGCCCGGGAAGTGGAGACCGCGGTCAAGGCCGCGTCCAAGGCTTTCGATGTCTGGTCGAATCTCGGGCCGCGCGAGAGGGCCCGCTTCCTTTATAAGTTCTCCGCCCTGGTGCGCGAGCGCCGCAAGGAGCTATCGGACATCGAAACCGCGGATACGGGCAAGCCGGTGCGCGACTCCCGGGAAGAGGCCGATGTCGTGGCCGACTGTCTCGAATACTACGCGGGCGCGGTGCAGAAGCATTTCGGCGAGACCATCCCGGTCAGCGCCCGCGGACTGGACCTCACCCTGCGCGAGCCCATCGGGGTCTGCGGCCTCATCGTCCCCTGGAACTACCCCATGATGATCGCCTCCTGGAAATTCGCCCCGGCGCTGGCCGCGGGCAACGCGGTGATCCTCAAGCCCGCGAGCTGGACCCCTCTTTCCGCGCTCAAGCTCGCCGCCTGGGCCGTGGAGGCGGGTCTTCCGGAGGGCGTCTTCAACGTGGTCACCGGCCCCGGGTCCGTGGTGGGAGAAGCCATCGCCGCGCATCCCGGCATCCCTAGGATATCCATCACCGGCGAGACCAAGACCGGCGCCCGCATCCAGAAGCTCGGCGCCGACCTCGTCAAGCGCGTCTCCCTGGAGCTCGGCGGCAAATCGCCCAACGTGGTCTTCGACGACGCGGAGCTCGAGCTCTGCGCCGAGCGTTCGGCCTTCTCCGTGTTCTCCAACGCGGGGCAGGACTGCTGCGCGCGCAGCCGCGTCTTCATCCAGCGCGGCATCTATGAGAAGTTCATGGACGCCCTCGTGTCCCGGACCCGGCGCATCCGCGTGGGAGATCCCCTGCTCGAGGAGACCGAGGTGGGTCCCATGATTTCGCTCAAGCAGAGGGAGAGCGTCCTGGGCTACGTCCGGCTCGGCGAGGAGGAGGGGGCCAAGCTCCTCTGCGGGGGACATCCGCCCAAGGAAGCCGGACTCTCGGCGGGCGCGTATCTGCTCCCGGCCGTCTTCGACAAGGCCAAGCCGTCCATGCGCGTGGTCCGCGAGGAGATATTCGGCCCGGTGCTCTGCGCCGTCCCCTTCGAGGACGAAGCCGAGGCCATCCGCCTGGCCAACGACTCGGAATACGGCCTCTCGGGCTCGGTGTGGACCCGTGACATCGGTCGCGCCATCCGCGTCGCGCGGGCGATCAAGAGCGGGGTCATCTCGGTCAACACCAGCCATAGCGTGCACTTGGAGGCGCCCTTCGGAGGCTACAAGACCTCGGGCCTCGGGCGCGAGTTGGGGATGAAATCGCTCGAGTATTACACGGAGACCAAGAACATCTTCATCGCGGAGAGGTGACCTTCCTGCGCTTGGGCCCCAACGAGTGGCTCGGGGCCGTCGGAGACCTGGGCACCTTCGTCCCGATATTCCTGAGCCTGGCCGCTGTAAGCGGACTTCCCGTGGCGCCGACCCTGCTCTTGACCGGGGCGGTCTACATCGCGACGGCCCTCTTCTTCCGAGTCCCCGTCCCGGTCCAGCCCCTGAAGGCGATGGCCGCCATCGTCATCGCGCGCGGCCTCGGGATGCCGGTGCTCTCGGCCGCCGGCCTTTGGATGGGGGTCATACTCCTCGGCCTCGCTCTATCGGGGAGAGCCGACGCTTTGGGGAGGTTTTTCACCACCCCCATCGTCAAGGGGATCCAATTCGGCGTGGGTCTCATGCTCATGAAGGCGGGAGTCGGGATGCTTTCCTCCGCCCAGCCGGCCTTGGGAGCGATGGAGGCCGCCGTCCGGGGGCCCGGCATGGCCGATTTCCTGACCGCCTTCTGGCTATTGGTCTTGCCGCAGGTCCCCTTGACGCTGGGCAACTCCGTCTACGCGACGGCGGACGCGGCGAAAGGATATTTCGGCGAGGAGGCGCGGCGGGTCACGCCGACCCGCCTGATGCTCTCGCTGGGCGCGGTCAACCTCGTCGCGGGCCTTTGCGGGACGCTCCCGCTCTGCCATGGGTCCGGCGGGTTGACGGCCCATGTCCGTTTCGGCGCCAGGACCGCCGGCTCCACCCTGCTCCTGGGTACTTCCTTCGTGCTCCTAGGCGTGGTATTCTCCGGCTCCGCGCAGGGAGTGTTGGGCTCCATCCCGCCGGCCTTGCTGGGATTGATGCTGCTCTATGTGGGGGCCTGCCACGCCCTCCTCCTGCGCGGCCTGCGCGAGAAGCGCACCCTCGCGGTCGCGATGGGCGCCCTCGGGCTCATGACGGGCAATCTCGCCTACGCGCTGGTCCTCGGCCTTCTGGCCGAAGCCGTCCTTTACCGAAAATTTACCCGCTCTTAACGCGGCGGCAACACCCATGCGCCATGCTGGGATGGAGGAACGCCGAGCATGCCCAAACGCTTCCGGATAGCCGCCGTCTGGATAACGCTGGTCTCCTTCGCCGCAGAGAGCACCGGAGCTCCCTCCATCACCGCCGCCCGCTTCATCTCGCCCATGCCGATGGGGGGGCGCCTGCCTCTCGCTGCCCCGTTCGGCGTGCCGGACGCCCCCCCATCACCTGCCAAGGCCGTTGTCCCGGAGCCGGGGCCGGCGAGCGCGCCGCTCCCCCCGCAGGGCCGCATGCTCGTATCTCCAGGAGCCGATGAAGGAGCCGACACCGGCTCCCGTCCTTCACCGGATGTCGGGAGGATCAAAATGCGGCGGGCCGCCGACGAGACGAGGGCGGCTGAGCCCGGCCTCCCTCCGCCATCGGCGGTGAAGGCTCGGCCGCGTCTTGCTCCCGCCGCCCGATTCACATATTTCGAACAGGGCGGAGGGCTTTATAGGCCCTCCGCCGACCTGCCCAAGGAACGGCGGGCGCGCCTGCGCGCCGCGGCGGAGTACGGTTTCCTCGAGAAGGAGGACCCGAACCTGAGGGCGGGACTATACGGCGCGATGATGGCGGGCAAGCGTACGGCGTCGATTTTGAAGGGAGAGGAAGAGTTCGAGTACGTCGCCCAGCGCGACGCCTCCCGGACGACGACCTACCGCGACGAGCGCGGCGGAACCTATACCTATGATGAGAACGGGGTCGTCCGGGCCCAGACGCTCCGGCGCAGGGATAAGCAGGGCAAGGAGCATCTGGTGAAGATGGTCCATCGCTACGACAAGACGCGCCCCTATGGGCATCGCAATCAGTGGATCCAGGAGGCGGACGGAGTGAAGACCGTGCAAGAGTCCTCCCCCCTGGTCTTCGACCTGGATGGCAACGGCATCGGCACATCGCATCGGCGCATCGCCTTCGATCTCGACGGCGGCGGGATCCCCGAGAAAGTCCACGACATACTCTCCGGGGACGCCCTGCTGGTCTTCGACGCGGACAAGGACGGCCTGGCCGGAGAGACGGGCCGGGAGCTCTTCGGGGACAACACGGACTTGGACGGCGACGGAAAGCGCGAGGGCTATAAGGATGGCTTCGAGGCCCTGCGGGCCCTGGGCAAGAAGGCGGTCCGGGAGGGCGTCCTGGAGGAAGGAGCGCTCGACGATCTACGCCTGGATCCCTCCGAACTCGACGCCCTGGGCAGGGCGTATGGGTTGGGGCTGAGACCCGACAGCCTCTTGGGGCAGGTCGTGAGCTTGACCGAGGCCGGGGTCGTCGAGGTCGCGCTCAGCGCTCACCGCTCCACCAAGCGCAAGGATTTCGACGGGAGGGGGAATTCCCTCATGCGCCGCACCGGGGCGGTGTTCCTGCGCTCCGACGGCACCCCCGGCACCTACGCGGACCTCTGGTTCGGGTCTTGAGTCCGGGGCCGCGACAAACGCGCCGTCGTTTGTCGCGGCCCCGAGAGCATTGGAACGGACGTATCCGGAGTT
>CAYHRV010000012.1:0-26726 GCA_964359165.1 uncultured Elusimicrobia bacterium | reverse complement strand
GTTCCGGAACGGATACTTAAGCCTGGCACCCTATCGCGGAGAATCAGCCGCCAAGGGGCTGGCCTGCGGGATCACCCGGCTGGCCCATAGGCCCCACCCACACTATTCCGTCATGAGCCCGATATGATTGGGGTCGTTTGGGAAGGAACAAATCCGCCCGTCCGGGAAAAATCCATTGGATTTTTCCTGGACGGGCGTCACGCTTCCGCGAGTTCGAACATGCGCTCGAGGGCGCGGCGGGCTTTAGCGGCGATCTTCTCGTCGACTTCGATCCTCTCCGCCGAGCCGGGGCGCTCGAGCGCGTCGAGTATGCGCTGGAGGTCGATGGCCTTCATGTAGGGGCAGAGCCGGCACATGGGGATGAACTTCTTCTCGGGCATCTCGGCGCGGGCCAAGTCGCCCAGCCCGCATTCGGTGACGAGCATGTAGTGGGGGGCGTCGGTCTCCCGCACGAAGCGGAGCATGTCCCCCGTGCCGCCCGCGAAATCCACCGCGGCGACCAGGGAAGGGCTGCACTCGGTGTGGGCGAGCACCTTCAAGCCCGGGTAGGCCTTCCGGTAGAACTGGACCGAGGAGGGCTCGAAGTTCTCGTGCACGACGCACTTGCCCTCCCAGATGATGAGGTCGCGTCCCAGCCGCTTGCCCAGTTCCTTGGCCAGGTTGCGCCCCATCCATTCATCGGGAAGGAAGATGAGCTTGGGGTGCTCGGCGAAGAGCTTGCGCACGATGCGCGGGGCGTTGGCGCTGGTCACGATGACGTCGCTCTCCGCTTTCACCTCCACGGTGGTGTTGATGTAGCTGACCACCGGCGCCCCGGGATGGGCGGCCTTGAGGCGGCGCACATCCTCCCCGGTGATGGAGTCGGCCAGGGAACAACCCGCCTCCGGCGCGGGAAGGAGCACCTCCTTGCCGGGGCTGAGGAGCTTCGCGGTCTCGGCCATGAAGCGCACCCCGCAGAAGACGATGCTCCGCGCGTCGGTCCGGGCGCAGAGCTTGGCCAGGCGATAGGAGTCGCCGATGAAGTCCGCGACCCCGCCGATGACCTCGGCCCGCTGATAGACATGGGCCGGGATGACGGCTTTCTTCTCCTTCTTAAGGGCGTTGATGCGCCAGGTGAGGCCGGCCAGGCGCTCGATCTCGGCTTCCGTGTAGCCTGGGGAGAGGAAGCCCTTCTGCGTGAGGCGGTCCACCTCCGCTTCCAGTTCCCGCGGCCCCGGAAGGGTCATGTCAGCAGACCCCCCACGGGGGTCTGCTTCCGTTCGGGGGCGTTCATGTCAGCGTCCCCCCCGCGGGGGTCTGCTTCCGTTCGGGGGGCGTTCATGCCGTTTCATCGGGAGTTTCCTCATATCGCCACCCCGACCAGGCAGTCCGTGAATATCCCGTCGACCCCCATGGCCTCCAGCCGCGCGGCGTCCTCTCCCTTATTGACCGTGTACACCAGGAGCTTGAGGCCCCGGGAATGCGCCGCCCGCACCCACCTCGGGGAGACCTGACGGAGGCTGATGTTGAGGCTCTCGCAGCCCAACGCCTTGGCTTTGGCCGCGGCCCGGAAGAAGAACATGGGACCGGCCAGCAATCCCAGCCGGATGCCGGGGTCGCGCTCGCGCAGGGCGCGCAGGGTCGGGTGATGAAAGCTCGAGACCACTACCCGGCCGGGCAGGCCCGGCCGTCCCCGCAGTATCCTGAGCACGTCTTCCTCGATGCCCTTATAGAGGGGCCTGGCCTGCTTGATCTCCAGATGGACTTCGACGCCTACGGGGAGCAGGTCCAACACCTCTTCGAGGCTCGGGACCCGCTCGGCCTGGAAGCGCCGGTCGAACCAGGAGCCGACATCGAGGGAGGAGAGTTCGGCGAAGTCGAGCTTTCCGACCTTCGACTTCCTGCCCGCCAGGCGGCGCAGATCGGTGTCGTGCAGGACCGCCAGCCGGCCGTCCCGCGCCCTCTGCACATCGAATTCCACGGCCTCGGCCCCGGCGGCGAGGGCGGCGCGGAAAGAGGCGAGGGTGTTCTCCGGGAAGCTTCCGCTGGCGCCGCGGTGGGCGATGAGTTTCATGCCAGCGTCCTCCCCGCGGGAGGAGTTTCCAGGCGCTGCGCGATCTTCTCGAAATCCTCCCCGGGAATCTCGATGGAACCCAGTTCCTCGCGTCCGGTGCCCGGACCATGGTAGTCGGAGCCGCCGGTGGCCTTGAGGCCGAAGCGGTCCGCGGTCTCCCTGAGGCGGCGCATGACGGAGGCGGTATGCGAGGGATAATAGATCTCCAGCGCCTCCAAGCCCCAAGCCACCCAGCGCTCCAGGTCCGCCGGCTTGCGGATGAGCCCGGGATGGGCCAAGGACGCCCAGCCTCCGGCCTCGCGGATGGTCTCGATCGCCTCTTGGACGCTCGGACCCATCGGGTCCACATAGGCGGAGGCGCCCTTGGCGAGGAAGCGGTCGAACGCCTCCTGGCGGCTGCCCACGAGCTTGCGGCGCCGCAAGGCGTCGGCCACGTGCGGCCGCCCCAGGGTCTGGCGCGATACCCCGACGACTTCCTCCAGCGTCAGGTCCACGCCTTGGGCCCGAAGCCTTTCGACGATGAGCCCCACGCGCTTCTGGCGGCGGGCCCGGAAGAACTCCAGGCGCTCGGCCAGGGCCTTGGAGCGCCAGTCGATGCCGTAGCCCAGGATGTGGATGCGGTCCTCGGTCCCGGTGTTGATCTCGATGCCGCAGAGGACTTTCTGCCCTATCTTGAGCCCCTCCTGCTCGGCCTCGGGGTAGCCCGAGACCGTGTCGTGGTCGCTGAGCACCAGGAGCTCGACGCCGCGCTCCTTCGCCCGGCGGACGACCTCGGCGGGCGAGGAGGTGCCGTCGGAATAGGAACTGTGGGTGTGCAGGTCGACGCGCCGGCTCATCGGCGCAGCGCGGGCGGGCGGGAGAAGAGGAGGTCCACCCGGGAGCCCACGCAGGGCTCCTCGCCTTGCAGATGCTCCAGGGTCACCTTGTCGAGGTAGCCTTCCACGAGCAGTCCCAACTTCTGCCAGACCGGGCGTATGCCGCAGCCGCGGATGTGGGTGCAGGCCTGCTCTCCCTCGGCGTAGCGGTCGCAGACCGCCTCGAAGACGGCATCGTCCACCGCGCGGACGATCATCCCCAGGGTGATGGCCGAAGGCGGCTTGGCCAGGCAGTAGCCCCCCTGGGCTCCGCGGCGGCTTTGGACGAGGGAGCTGCGCCTGAGCTTGGCCAGGATCTGGTCCATGTAATCGCGGGGGATGTTCTCGGACTCCGAGATCTTCTCCCCGCTCAGCGTGATGGAAGGCTCCAGACGGGCGAGGCGGAGCATCACCCGCGTAGCGTACTCGACGGAAGAGGCTATTCTCATGTGTCGGCGCCTCCCCCGCGGGGGGGCGCCTCCTTCAGGGGGCGTTCATGCCGTTTCATCATGTCAGCAGACCCCCCACGGGGGTCTGCTTCCGTTCGGGGGGCGTTTTCGTTTCATTAGAATATCCCTAATTGGTCTTTGGCTTCTTCACTAGCCATGGTCCGCGGATCCCAGGGAGGATCGAAGGCCAAGTCGACGTCCACGTCGCGCACCCCCGGGATCTTGGCCAAGGCCCCGTGCACGGCGGCCAGGAGCATCGGCCCGTAGGGGCAGGCCGGGGAGGTCAGGCTCATCTTCAGCCGCACGCGGGCGCCGGCGCCCTCGCGCGCCGAGGAGACCTCCGCGCCGTAGATGAGTCCGAGCTCCGAGATGCTGATGTGGATCTCGGGGTCCTGCACGGGGCGTATCGCGTCGCCGATCTGCCGGAAGGTCGGGAGTCCGCCGTTTCGGGTCTCGGGTATCTCCATGCCTATTTCCCGCCGTTCCCGTCGAGACCCTGGAGCAGCGTGTTCCAGCCCAGAAGGGCGCATTTGATGCGCACCGGGAACTTGCGCACCCCGTCGAGGGCTTTGGCTTCCTCCAGGTCGGGAGGGAGGGAGTCCGCGCTCGCGCCCTCCAGCAGGAATGCCTTGAAGGCTCCGGCCAGGGCGCGCGCCTCCACCAGGCTCTTGCCCTCCACCGCCTCGGACATCATGGCCGAGGAGGCCTGGCTGATCACGCAGCCGTGGCCGCTGTAGCGGACCTCGCGCAGGACGCCGGCTTTATGGCTCATGGTGAGTTCGATTTCGTCCCCGCACACGGGATTGACCCCGTGGGCGCTCAAGTCCGGCCGCTTGACCGACCCCTTATGCGCCTGCGAACGGTAATAATCCAGAAGAACGTCCCGGTAGAGGTCGCGGAGTTCCTCGTCGCCTTCAGCCATGGAGCTTGGCTGGAATCTTAAAGAATTCCCCGGCCTTGCGCAATGCCCGAGCGAACGCCTCGACTTCCTCCAGGGTGTTGTAGGCGTGGAAGCTCACCCGCACCGTGCCCGGCACCTTGAGCTTCCTCATGAGGGGCTGGCAGCAGTGATGCCCCACCCGCACCTCCACTCCTTCGGCGTCGAAGAGCTGTCCGACGTCGTGGGGATGGACGTCGCCCAGGCTGAAGGACACCACCCCGCCGCGGGGGACGCCGTCGGCCGGGCCGAAGATCTTGACCCGGTCGTCGGCCCGCAGCACCTCCAGGGTCCGGCGCACCAGGACTTCCTCGTGCCGGCGCAGGGCCTCGAAGCCCAGGCCTTGGAGGTAGTCCACGGCGGCCCCGAAGGCCGCGATGTCCGCCACGTTGGGCGTGCCAGCCTCGAACTTGTGGGGCAGGGCGTTGCAGGTGAAGCGCTCGGGCCAGACCTGGCTGATCATGTCCCCCCCGCCGAGGAAGGGGTCCATGGACTCGAGGAGCTCCTCCTTCCCCCAGAGCACTCCCACGCCGGTGGGGCCGAACATCTTGTGCGCCGAGAACGCCAGGAAATCGCAGTCCCACTCCCCCACGTCCGTGGCGCGGTGCGGCGTCCATTGGGCCGCGTCCACCAAGGCCAGGGCGCCGGCGCGATGCGCCGACTCGACGAGCTCCTTGACCGGGGAGAGCGAGCCGAGCGCGTTGGAGGCGGCGGTGAAGGAGAAGAGCCGGGTCTTGGGCGAGAGGAGCTTGCGCGCCTTGGCAACGGAGAGCGTCCCGTCCGCCTCCATCGGCGCCATGCGCAGGAGAGCGCCGGTGCGCTGGCAGAGCATCTGCCAGGGCACGAGGTTGGAGTGGTGCTCGAGCTCGGTGAGCAGGATCTCCTCGCCCTTCTTGAGGTTCTTATCGCCCCAGGCGCGCGCGACCAGGTTGATGGACTCCGTGGTGTTGCGGGTGAAGATCACCGTATGCGGCTTGGGAGCATGGATGAGGCGCGCGGTCTTCTCGCGGGACTCCTCCATGAGCGCCGTCGCCTCCTCCGAAAGCGTGTGGACGCCCCGGTTGACGTTGGCGTTGTGCTTCTCGTAGAAATCCATGAGCGCGTCGAGCACGGCCCGGGGCTTCTGCGTGGTCGCGGCGTTGTCGAGGTAGACCAGAGGCTTGCCGCGCAGGGTGCGCGCGAGCAAGGGGAAATCGGCCCGGATGCGCGCGGGGTCAAAGCCCATCGGCCACCTCTACGAACACGGACTCCCCCTCCACGCGCACGGGAAAGGTCCTCACCGGGGTGACGGCCGGCATCCGGACCGCGGCCCCGGTGCGCACGTCGAAGAGCGCCCCGTGGCGCGGACAGCGCAGCCGCCCCCCTTCCAAGACCCCTTCTCCGAGCGGGCCGTCGTCATGGGTGCAGCGGTCCTCGACCGCGTAGTAAGCCCCCTCGGACTCGACGACGGCGACGCGCAGGTCCCCGGCGGTCACGACCCGGATGATGCCGGGGGTGAAATCGGAGGCCTTCCCGGCGTGGATGCGCATGCTCATGTCAGCGGCCCCCCCCCCGGGGTGCGCGTCTGTCCCGGGGGCGGTTTAGCCGCATTTGCAGGAGCCCCCCACGGGGGTCCGCTTCCGTCCGGGGGGCGTTTCCGTTTCATGAGAGAGCCCTCTCGAAGCGCTCCCGCCATTCCTCGGCCGCAGGACCCTCGGGCAGGCGGCTGAGCGCCGGGTCCAGGAAGCCCCGGACCACCAGGCGCACGGCCTCGGGTTCCGCGAGCCCCCGAGTCGCCAGATAGAACAGCTCCTCGGCGTCCATGGGACCGGCCGTGGCTCCGTGCTTGCAGCGTACCGCGTCGGGCAGTATCTCGAGGATCGGCGTGGCGTGGGCGCGGGCTCCGTCGGATAGGAGGAGGTTGTTGGCGGCCTGGTAGGCTTCGCAGTCCACGGCCTCGCGCTCGATGCGGATGAGCCCGGTGTAGATGGAGCGGGACCGGCCCGAAAGGGAGGTCCGAAAGAGGAGGTCGCTGAAGGTGCGCGAGGCCTTGTGGAGCTGGGCGGTGTACGCGTCCACGTGGCGTCGCCCGTCGGCCACCGAGGCGGCGTAGAGGGAGCTATGCGCCCCGGTCCCGGCCAGCTCCACTTCCAGGGAACTCTTGTGCAGGGACGCCCCTAGGAGCAGGGAGACGTGTTCCAGGGACGCGTCGCGACCCAGAGACACCCGTTGGCGCCAGAAATGGACGGCGGAGGCGTGGAGGTCCTGGCCGTAGACGCAGCGCAGACGCGCCCCGGCTCCCAGGACCACGTCGGAAGAAGCGATGGAGACCGGCGGGGAGGATGCCCCCGCGGGGACGGCGGAGGACAGATGCTCCTCGAAGAAGCTCGCCTCGCTGCCGTCCTCCGCGACCAGCAGGACCCGGGGGAGCTGGAAAGGCGCCTGCGCGTGGCGCAGGGAAAGCCGCAGGGGCTCGGCGACGCGCGCGCCGGCCGGGATCCTCAAGAACACCCCCGAGCGCCACGCGACGCGGTTGGCGAGCTCGAGCTTGCGCAGCTCCGCGGGAGCGGAGGGGGCGAGACGGGGCTCCACCAAGCGGGGATACTTCGCCGCGGCGTCCTCGAGGCTGAGGAGCTCGACGCCCAGGCGGCCGGCCCGGGCGGCTTCCTCCTTCCAGTCGATGGGCAGCGCGGGGGCGTCCGGCTCCGTTAAGCGCTCGAGCCCCCAGGCGGAGAAATCGGTCCGCCGCCAGGTCTCCGCGGACGCGAGGGGGCCGGGAGCGGCCTGGAATTCCTCCCAAACCGACGCGCGGGAACGGGCCTCGGCCGCGAGCATGTCAGCCGACCGAGCCTTCCATCTCGAGCTGGATGAGGCGGTTGAGCTCCACCGAGTACTCCAGGGGGAGCTCCTTGGTGAACGCCTCGAAGAAGCCGTTGACCACCATGGCCATGGCGTCGTTCTCCTTGAGCCCGCGGCTCATGAGATAGAAGAGCTGTTCCTCGCCGATCTTCGAGACCGAGGCCTCGTGCCCCACCTGGGCGCGCTTGCCGTCGATCTCCATGGTGGGGTAGGTGTCGGAACGGGACCGCTCGTCGAGGAGGAGAGCGTCGCAGCGCACGTTGACCTTGGCGTCGTGCGCCTGGGGATGCACCTTGACCAGGCCCCGGTAGGAAGCCCGGCCCCCGTCCTTGGAGATGGACTTCGAGAGGATGTTGCCGGAGGTGTGCGGCGCGGCGAAGACGAGCTTGCCGCCCGTGTCCTGGTGCTGTCCCTTGCCCGCGAAGGCGCAGGAGAGGATGTCGGCGCGCGCGCCCTTGCCGACCAGGTAGACCGCGGGGAACTTCATGGTCAGCTTGGAGCCGATGTTCCCGTCGACCCACTCCACGAAGGAGTCCTCGTGGGCCATGGCCCGCTTGGTGACGAGGTTGAAGACGTTGTTGGACCAGTTCTGGATGGTGGTGTAGCGGATGTGCGCCCCTTTGCGCGCGATGAGCTCGACGACGGCCGAGTGGAGCGCGTTGGTCGCGTAGGTGGGCGCCGTGCATCCCTCGATATAGTGCACGCTCGATCCTTCGTCGGCGATGATGAGCGTGCGCTCGAATTGCCCGGCGCGCTCGGCGTTGATGCGGAAATACGCCTGCAGGGGCATGGTGATCTTCGCGCCCTTGGGGACGTAGATGAAGGAGCCCCCGGACCACACCGCGGAGTTGAGGGCCGCGAACTTGTTGTCCTCGCAAGGGATGACCGTGGCGAAGTGCTCGCGCACGAGGTCCGGGTACTCGCGCAGTCCCGTGTCCATGTCCGTGAAGATCACTCCCTGCTTGGTCAGCTCCGCGTGCACCTGATGGTAGACCGCCTCGGACTCGTACTGGGCGGTCACCCCGGCGAGGAACTTGCGCTCCGCCTCCGGGATGCCGAGCTTCTCGAAGGTGTTCTTGATGTCCTCGGGCACGTCCTCCCAGTTCTTCGCCGAGCCCTCGGAGGGCTTGAGGTAGTAGTAGATGTCGTCGAAGTTTATCTGGTCGATGAGGTCGCAGTTGCCCCAGCGCGGCATGGGCTTGGAGCGGAAGATGTCCAGGGCCTTGAGCCGGAAATCCCGCATCCAGGCGGGCTCCTTCTTCATCCAGGAGATCTCCTCCACGACGGCCCGGTCCAGGCCCTTGCGGGCCTTGAAGACGAACTTCTCCGGGTCATGGAACCCGTACTTGGTCGCGTAGTCGTCCTTGAGGTCGGAGACGTCGGTTTTGACGCTCATGCCTGCACCGGCTCGCGCGCGACATAGCCCTTCTTCTCGAGCTCCGCGGGCAGTTCCGGCCCGCCCGATTGGGCGATGCGGCCCTCCAGGAGCACGTGCACGAACTTGGGCTTGACGTAGTCGAGGATGCGCTGGTAGTGCGTGATGAGCAAAAACCCCTTCTCCGGGCCCGCCGTGCGGTTGATGCCCTCGGAGACCGTGCGCAGGGCGTCGATGTCGAGCCCGGAATCGGTCTCGTCGAGCACGGCAAAAGAGGGGTCGAGCAGGGCGAGTTGGAGTATCTCCAGGCGCTTCTTCTCCCCCCCGGAGAAACCCTCGTTGACGTAGCGGGTGGCGAACTTCTCGTCCATCCCCAGGAGCTGCATCTTCTCGCGCAGGAGCTTGCGGAAGGTCTTGACCGCAGCCTCGCCGATGCGCGCCTTGAGCGCGGTGCGCAGGAAATTGGCCACGCTCACCCCAGGGACCGCCACCGGGTACTGGAAGGCGAGGAACATGCCCTTGCGGGCGCGTTCCCAGGTCTTGAGCGGGAGGACATCCTCTCCCTTGAAGAGGACCCGTCCCCGGGTCACCAAGTATTTCGGATGCCCCAAGAGCACGTTGGACAGGGTGCTTTTCCCGGAGCCGTTGGGGCCCATGAGCGCGTGGATCTCTCCGGCCTGGATCGTCAGGTCCACGCCCTTGAGTATGGGTTTTCCATCCACTTCCGCATGAAGGTCTTGGATTTCGAGCAGAGGAGTCATTGGGCTCTCCATGGCCGAATGAGTGTTGGCCTACTTAGAAGTATAGTATACCCGACCATATTAGTCAAGTTTAATATCGATATGATTTTAAGTGTTTAAATTATACTTTACTCCATTCCATTTTTCAAATACAGAGGAAGGCGACGGAACCCAATGCGGCGCAAACGAGGAAGGCCGCGGCTTCATAGCCGAGAATGTCCTTGAATTCCAGCTTGGCCACGGCCAGCAGAGGGACGCACCAGAAAGGCTGTATCATGTCCGTGACCATATCCCCCCAAGAATAGGCGAGCACGACCTTGGCCGGAGACACGCCGAGCGTCTTGGCCGCCTCCAGCAGATACGGCGCCTCGATGGCCCATTTGGAGCCCCCGGACGGGATGAAATAGTTGAGCACGCCGGAGTACCAGTAGACGATGAGCGGGAAAGTGTCCGCCGCGGCCAGACGCACGAAAGCTCGGCCGAGCATCATGTCGAGACCCGCTCCCTTGATGACGCCGTACATGCCGGCATAGAACGGGAACTGGAGTATGATGCCGTGCACATAGCGGGAGGCCCGCTCGGCCGCCCGGACGAAGGACGCCGGGCTGGGATAGAGCAGGAGCCCGGCGGTCAAGAAGATGAAGTTGAGCCTGTCCAGGGTCAGTTCGGGGCTCCGGGAGAAGGCGCGCAGAAGATAGAGGACCCCGCAGAGGCCCAGCGCGCCGCTCACGGCCCGGGAATGCTCCATCAGGCGCATCCAGGCGTTCATCTCCCCCGTCCTCTCGGGCTCTCGGATCTCCGATAGAGCGTTCAACGCGTCGGGGCTCAATCGGAACGCGTCCTCCTCGGCCGGATACATGGCCCAGGCCAGGAGCGTGAGCGCGGCCAAGGTCACGGCGGCCAGGCCCAGGTTGAAGGGCGAGAACACGGTATGGGACAAAGGGATGACCCCGATCAGCGGTTCCAAGAAATGCCCCGGGGTGGCCACCAGCAGCGGCGCGGAACCCGAGAGTCCGGCATGCCATAGGGCGCCCATCCCGAAATACGAGACCGCGACCAGCAGGCGGAAATCCGTCGCGGGACGGCGGAGCGCGATGCGCCGGGCCAGGAAAGCGCTGGCCATGATGCCCAGGCCCCAGTGCAGCCAGCAGAGGAGCATCGAGGCCGCGGCGGCCAGGGCCGCGGCCTGAGGGCCGCTTTTGGGCAGGCGCGCGAAGGCGTCGAGGGCCCGCTCGACGGGCGGGGCCTCGGCGAGCATCGCGCCGGTGACCACGATCAGGCACATCTGCATGCCGAAGCCCAGGAGCGCCCAGAAGCCCGCGCCCCAATAGTCCAGGATATCGCCTGGGGCGGCGCCGGCCGCCAGGAAGGCCGCGGCGAACACCGCGGAGGTGAGCAGGGCGGCGATGACGAAGGCGGAAGGGACGAAGCGGCCGCTGAGGTCCGTGAGCGCCGCGACGGACCGGGCGAGGGACCCCGCTCTCACGCGGAAGGCTTGGGCTTCCCCGCTCCCGCGCGAGGTGACCCGAAGGGTTTGAAGACGAGGATGATGGCCGGGAGGAGGTTCAAGTCGCTGGTCAGCGCGATGGCGATCGCGACGGCCACCAGCAATCCGAAGAGCGCCGAGGGGATGAAATTGGAGAACACCAGGATCGAGAAGCCGAGCACGACGGGCAGGGCGCTATAGACCATGTTATGCCCGATGGTCGCGTGGCAGCGGCGCATGGCGGAGGGATAATCCCCGTCCCGGACGATCTCCTCGCGGAAACGGTGGAGATAATGCGTGGCGTTGTCCACGGCGATGCCCAGCGCGACGGCCACGACGGTGATCGTCATCATGTCCAGGGGGATGCCGGCCAAGCCCATGAAACCCAGCACCGAGGCCGTGGAGATGACGCTGGGGATCAGCGCCACCAGGGCGATGCGCATCGACCGCCACAGGAGGAAGAACATGGCCCACAGGGGGATGAGCGTCCAGGCCACGGTCTTGATCTGGGACTGATAGAGGCTCTGGAGCATGTTGTTGTAGAGCACCATGAGCCCCGCCAGGCGGAACTCCCCCTCCTTGAGCCCGGCCTTCTCCACCAGGTCCCGGCGGATCCTCTTGAGCAAGGCGTCGCGCCGGAGGTCCTTGATCGAGTCCTTGATGCGAGTGGTGACGCGGACCTCGTCGTCCTTGATCGAGACATAGGGGTCGACGAGTATCTCCTTGTTGCGCCCTTCCAGGGAGTTGAAGAGGATGGCGGCGGAGAAATCATCGAGCGGCTTGCCGCCGTTGAGGTCGCGCGCCTGCTTCCAGACCGTGGCCAGGGAAAGCACCTTCCCGGTCTCGGGCATGGCCTCCAAGGCGTCATGGACCCTCTCGACGAGCTCGAGCTTGGAGGTCGTGAACCAGTATTTGGAGGGATCCTTCTCCTCCTCGAACTCGCCGAAGTCGTCGAAATCGGCGTCCGTGCGGGCCTTGGTCTTCGGCGCGGGCGCCGGAGCCTCCTGGGGGGCCTTGAGGTCGATGACGA
Organism: uncultured Elusimicrobia bacterium; assembly: GCA_964359165.1. Taxonomy (GTDB): domain Bacteria; phylum Elusimicrobiota; class Elusimicrobia; order UBA1565; family UBA1565; genus CAYHRV01. Next base: position 14,964 of record CAYHRV010000012.1, on the reverse strand, counting down.
TCTCCAAGGGGGTGGTGCCGCCCAGGTTCTGATCGATGAATTTCATGCCGCGGTAGATCTCGGTGCTCTTCCTGAAGTAATCGATGAAGCTGTTCTCGACCTCCAGGCGCATGCAGCCGGCCACGGTCGCCAGGGAGAAGACCCCGGCCACGACCAGGATGAGCCCCTTGCGGCGCTCCACGAAACGGGCGCAAGCGGAGGTGAGGGGGTGGGCGAACTGCCTCTCCTCCGATACGGGTTCGGGCTTGGGCAGGAGCATCATCCCGGCGGGGAGGATCACGAAGATGTTCACCAGCGACACCCCCAGCCCCATGCACATCATCCAGCCGAAATTGACGATCGGGAGGATGTCGCAGGCGATCAGCGAGGCGAAGCCGACGACGGTGGTCAACTGGCAGTACACCGCGGGAACGAAGACCTCTCCGACGGCCTCGCGGACCAGCTCCCGGTTGGAGGCCCCGGGGTGCAGGCTCAGGAGCTCGTTGTAATGGCCCACCAGGTGCACGGCGAGCTGGAGGGTTAAGATGAGCTGGAGGGAGGTGAAATTCGAGGACACGACGGTCACGTCCAGCCGCAGGAGGCCCAGGAGCCCCATCATGGCGAAGACGGAGGCGATGCAGGTCAGCAGAGGGAGCACGACCCAGCGCAGGCGGCGGAACTCCATGTAGAGGGTGCCGATGAGCAGGAGGACCATGCCCAGGCCGAAGACCTTGAGGTCCTTGCGGATGAAGCTGATGATGTCGTCGACGATCATCGGGACCCCGCCCAGGATGAAGCCCGCCTCGGAGGAATGGCCTGCGATGAGCCGGCGGATCGCGGCGATGTCCTCGTGGCGCCGGGCGCGGTCGGTGTCCTGCCAGAGGCGGTACTCCTTCTCGAGGGCCTTGAGCTCCTTTTTTTCCGGGGGCTCGAGGTCCCCGTTGTAGCGCTTCTCTCGCAGGCGTGAGCGGCGGGCGATCATGGCGTCCCGGCTGGTGTCCGCCTGGAAATTCACCTGGATGGCGGCCGAACGCATGTCCTCGCTGACCAGCAGGTGCTGATAGATGGGGCTGGTCCGGAACTCGGCGATGGCCCGCGGGATGTCGGCCTGGGGGGACTCGAGCGTCCTGATGTTGTACTTGAGGTCCTTGAGGGGCCCCGGCTTGTTCTTGAGGAGAGGGACGTCGAGGAGGGTGACGACGGAGGAGACCCGCGGCAGGGCCTTGAGCTCCTCGCGCACGCGCTTGAGGCGCGCAAGCGACGGGGCCGAGAAAAGGTCCTCGGGAGGGCTGTAGGTGACGACGACGAAATCACCACCCCGGTAGCGGTCGAGGAGTTTGCGGTAGTAGCGGACGTCCGAATCGTGCTCGAGGACCAGGTCGTCGCCGGAGGCGTCCAGCCGGAAAGAACGGATCCCCCAGCCGCAGACCGCGAGCGCCATCGACAGGACCAAAAGGGCCGCGACGGGCCTGGCCAGGACGGCCTTGTCGAAGAGGTCCCGCCAGCGGGAGGGCTTCGGCCAGGCGGAGGCGTCGGTCAATTCGACGCTCCCTTCTCGCCCGCTTGGGCCGCGGGGGCGGCCTTCTTGGCCTTGAGGTCCTCGGGCTGGCCGAGGGCCTTCTCCCGAAGCTTCTTGAGGAGGTCCGCGACGGAGCCGGTCCGCAGGAACTGGTCGTACTGGGCGCCGTAGGATTTGACCAGGCTGATGCCCGCGATCTCCACGTCGTAGACCTTCCAGGACGCGTCCTTCTTGTAGAGCTTATAAAGCATCTTGTGCCGGTCGCCCTTGGAGAGGATGGTGGTCATCATCTGGAACTTGCCTTTCTCCGCGGGCTCGGGCTTGTCGAATTCCACCTTCTCGTCGGTGAGCAGGTCCATCTTCTCGAAATAGGAATCCTGGAGGGATCTCACGAAGAGCTGCGTGAACTCCTTTTGCTGGGCCGCGTCCAGCTCGGGCCAGTGCTTGCGCCCCAAGGCGAGCTTGGCCATGAGCGGGAAATCCAGCACCGGGTCGATGACGCCCATGACCGCGTCGCGCCGGGCCTGCGGCGTGAGGGCCTTGTCGCGGAGCGCCGCGAGCACCGCGTTGACCGAATCCTCCACCACCGCGCGCACGCCCTCCGCCTCGGAGACCGCCGCCGGCGCGGCCGAGGCGGGGCGCGGCGCGGCCATGAAGAGCGATAAGAGCAAGGCCAAGATCGTCGTTTTCATGTTCTACTCCGCTATCTTCTTGTCTCTATTCTGCTTGTAGCCGTCACGGATGAAGGAATAGGGGTCCAGGGCGTCCTTCTTGATGCTCTCGTATTCCCCGATGTGCAGGGACATGTAATTGGCCTGCTCTCCGGCATTGAGGCCGAAGTTGGCGTTGAAATCCGCGAGATAGTAGGCGGGGTTGACCAGAAAGCTGGGAGTCATGGCGAGCCCGTCGCGCAGGTTGCTCTGGCCGAGGAACGGAAGGACCAAGGGGAAGCCCTCCCCCACCCCGTAATGTCCGAGCGCCTGTCCGAAATCCTCGTCCCCGGGCTTGCGCCAGTCGAACCAGGCGTCCGCGGGGTCGAAGAGCCCGCCGAGCCCCAGCGTCGAGTTGAGCAGGAAGCGCCGGGTCTCCTTGCCCGCCTTGGAGAATCGTCCCTGGAGCAGGCAACTCGCGAAGCGGACCGGAAAGCGGAAATTATGGAATCCCCGGTGCACGGCCACCCGGGCCGGCTTCGGCACGAGGAAGGAGTAGCCGCGGGCAAGGGGCTTGGCGAGCCAGAAATAGAATCTGTCGTTGACGCCGAACATGAAGCGGTTGTAGCCCCGGAGCGGGTCGTAGACCTCGTGGGATTTGACCGCGCCCGTGGCCTCGGCCTCCTCGAATTGGTCGAAGTCGACCGCCTCCTGGGCCGCGGGGTCCGGCGCCGCCGCCGAGGGAGCAGCCCCCTCCGGGGCCGCCGCTGGGTCATCCTGGGCTCGGGAAGGGACTGGCGCCCCCAGCCCTAGGAGCAGGAAGAAGGCCAAGCCAAGCAAGAGGTGCGAGGGTTTATGGATCACCGGAGAGGTTGTTTTTTGAGTGTTCAAGGATATCATATGCTATACGCAACGCACAAAGTGCGCTGCTCGTTTTTAAGGTCGCGCCCGGCGGGCGCAGCCATTCACAACGCACAGCGACTTTCGCCGCTGTGCATATGGTATTAGTATAATTATTTCATGAAGATCTACACGCGGACCGGGGACCGGGGCGAGACGGGGCTCCGCGGAGGCTCGCGGGTGCGCAAGGACCATCCGCGCGTGGCGGCCTATGGGGAGGTGGACGAGTTGAACTCCTTCCTGGGGACGGCGTTGAGCCTGCTCCCCCCCAAGCCCGCCTTCCGGCTCCTGGCCCGGACGCTGGGACGCGTCCAAGGCGACCTCTTCTGCGTGGGAGCGCGCCTCTCCCTCCCTCGGCGAGGGACCGGCCCGGCCCTGCCCCCGGGTTCGGTGAAGGCCCTGGAAGAGGAGATCGACCGCATGACCGGGGACCTCGAGCCCCTGCGCCGCTTCATCCTGCCCGGCGGCTCGACGGCCGCGTGCTTGCTCCACCTCGCGCGTTCCTCCTGCCGGAGGGCGGAACGCGCCGTGGTCGCCTTGGGCAAAGGAGCCGAGCCGGAGATCGTCGTCTACCTCAACCGCCTCTCCGACTATCTGTTCACCGCGGCGCGCTGGACGAACCGGGGACTCGGCTCCGCCGAAAAGGAATGGTCCCATGTGGCTTGACCCGGCGCGCGCCGTGGCGGATTTCCCCTTCTACCGGAGCCTGCCCGGCAAATCCCTCGGGGCCACGGTGGGCTACCTGGCCTATCTGGGCATCCTCTTCTCCCTGGTCTCCGTCGCGGCCCTCCTCGTGCGGGCCGCGCCCATCATCGAGGAGGCGGTCGCTTGGGCCTCGGCCGCGATCCCGCCCATGACGCTCTCGCAAGGCCGGCTCTCCAGCTCGCTCCAGGAGCCCTTGCGCCTCCAATACCCGGGCCAGGAGCGCCTCGCCTTCATCCTCGACACCGCGCGCACCACCCCTCCCACGGCCCAGGAGATGGACGAGAAGAAGGTCATCGCCTACTTCATCCGGGATTCCGTCACCGTGGCGGGGAGGAACAGGCTGGAGGTCTACGACCTTTCCGCCTCCAAGGACGCCCCGGCCCTGACCATCGACGGGACTTTCTACCGCTCCTTGGGGGACTTCTTCAAGAAGGCCCTGGGCCCCGTGGGGTTCGTCACCACCTGGGCGCTCTTCATGGCGTGGAAACATCTGGCCGCGTTGATGTACGCGCTGGTGGCGCTCCTGCTCAACGCCCTGCTCTCCGCCGGCTTGGAGTTCCCGGCGCTCTACCGCGTCTCGGTCTACGCCCAGACGCCGGTCATCGTCCTGCAGGCCGCCGCCCTCTTCCTCCCGGCCCCCATCCCCTTGTTCGGCCTGCTCTCTCTCCTCGTCGGGGGACTCTACCTCTGGCAGGCCATCCGGCAGATCCAGGGAGCCCCGTGAAGCGGGCGGCGCTGCCCGGTTCCAGGCCGGAGGCCGAGGGTGCCGCGGCCGCTTGGAAGCGGCGTTCGGCCGCGGCGCTGATCCTGCTCCTCGGCTGCGCCTGCGTGGGGCCCTTCCAGCGCTCCTTCCGCTTGTCGGGCGGCATCACGGCCTCCCCTCAGCTCTTAAGGCGGACGGAACGACCGAATCTGATGCTCTTCATCGTGGCGGTCAACTCCGGCGGGATCCCGGTGGCGGTCAAGCGCATCGTCAACCCCAAGCTCCCCATCGACTACCACATGGGCCAGGAGGACCTCGTCCTACCGGGGAAATCCTGGCAGGGTCCCCTCCAGGTCAAGGTCTTCGTCAACACGCATGGGCAGGTGGGCCTGACCCTGCCCGGCGACCTTACCGGCGGCCATCCGGGGCCGGTCCGTTCAGGCGATCACGACGTGGACGTGGTGATCGACTCAGAGGCGAGCAGCACCGGGATCCCCTCGCGCACGGGATAGCGCCGGCGGCAGGACGGGCAGTCGAGCGCTTCCGGCTCCATCCGATACTCCAACGCCCCCTTGCATGCCGGACACGCCAGCAACCTCAGCAATTCTTCGTCCATCGTCGTAGGCTTTCTCTTTAGCGGGATTTTCTGGAAAATCCACCGGATTTTCCAGAAAAGCCCAAGATGCGCTAGGCTACCATGAGGCCCGCGATGCGGAAGGTGGGAGCGGCGATGCTCCCATAGAAGTGAAGATCGTCGGCCGCGGCGTCGATCCCCGCCAGGACCCCCAGGAGATTGCCCGAGACCATGGCTCCCTTGACGCCCCGCCCCAACCGCCCGTTCTCCACTTCGACGCCGGCGACGCCGATGGAGAACTCCCCGGACACGGGGTCGGCGGTGTGCATGCCGAGCAGTTCGAGCGCCAGGATGCCTTCCGAGGTGTCCGCGATCAGGCTTTCCCGGCTCATGTAGCCGGGCTCCATGTAGAAATTGGAAGGCCCCGGGCCGGGCAGGCCGCGGTAGCCGGAGCGGGAAGCGCTCGCGTTCGACGCGCGGCCGGCCTTGCGCGCGGTATAGTCGTCATAGAAGTATTCGCGCAGGACGCCTGCATCCATCAGGGTCTTGCGGCGCGTCGGAAGGCCCTCGTCGTCGAAGAGCGCGCTCGCGACGCCGCCGGGACGCCGGGGGTCGTCGACGAAAGTCACCCGGGGGCTCGCCACCCTCTCCCCGAGCCTGCCCTTGAAGAGCGACCTGCCGCGCTGGACCACGTCGGCCGAGAGCGCTCCCACCACCAGGTCCAGGAATTCCCCCGCGACCCAGGGGTCGATGAGCACCGCCCGCCTGCGGCTGGGCAGCTTCCTGGCCCCGAGGAGGGAGACCGAACGCCAGACCGCGTTCTCCGTCTCCCGGACGCAGTCGAGTCCCCCCCCGCTCCGGGCCGAGGTCGAGCCGGAGCCCACCTGGACCTCCGAGCCCTCTTCCCCCATCACCGACAGGCCGAAACCGCAGCTCGTGCCCCGCTCGTAGGCCCGCACTCCGGCCGTGCTCGCGATGGCGACCTCAGAGCGTCCCTCCCCGTAGCCGGCCTGCAGGACCTTGCGCACGCGCGTGTCCATCCGGATCGCCCGCTCCTGCATGTCGAAAAGGACGGGCGCCCAGTCCTGCAGGGGGCGGGTGAACAGGGCGGGATCATAGAGGCTCTCGGCGAGCGAGTCCTCGGGGCCGCCGGAAGCCGGAGGGGCGGGCGGCCCGCGGTGCTCGTCGTGAGGAAGGTGGGCCAACTGGCGATAAGCCCCGGAGAAGAGGTTCTCGAGGTCCTCCACCGGCCCGCCCGCGGAGGCGAAGGCCATCCTTCCGTCCCGGAAGAGGCGAAGGCCCATCCCTTCCTCGGCGGCTTCCTGCACGATCCTCAGCTTCCCTTCCCTCAGTTCGAGGCCCCGGTCTTCCCCCCGTCCGCAGTAGACCTCGGCCTCGATCCCGGGAGCGCGCGAGCGCACCCAATCGACGGCCCGCTCGGCTTTTTCCATCAGGGACGGAGGGGCGGAGGTTGTCATGGTGTTCGCCCGAATGGCTCAAGCATTCCCTCGCGTTTGGCCGCAAACGCTTCGGTCATGGGCGCTGGAGGGCCACGTAGCCCATGTAGAGAAATAGGACGGAGAGGAGCAGGAAGAAGACCCCCCATTTGCGGCGCTCGAGCGTGATGTGGGCGTCGTTGAGCAGGGCCTCGCGCAGGATCGCGTTCATGCGCTCGATGACCGTGGGCCGGAAGAGATAGCCGAGCCCCAGGGCGAAGAAGAAGCAGCCCACCGCCACCTTGGACCAAGGGCTCATGGTGTTCGCCCGAATGGCTCAACCATTCCCTCGCGTTCGGCCGCGAACGCTTCGGTCATGAGGCCGGGTTGAACTCGTTCATCGCCTTCTCGATGCCGTGGGCGCACGCCGCACCCAATGCGAGCATCCCTCTCTCGAGCATCCCGCTCAACGTGTCCGCCTCATCGGACCGGAAGTGTCCAAGCACGAAATTCTTGGCATCCGCTTTCTCGGGCAGCGGCCCCACGCCCAGGCGAAGGCGCGGGATGCCCTCCTCTCCCCCGAAGCTCTCGATGAGGGACTGCATCCCCCGGTGGCCGCCGGAGGAGCCGCCCAAGCGGATGCGGATGCGACCCAGCGGCAGGTCGATGTCGTCATAGCAGGCCAGGATGTCGGCCGGAGCCACTTTGTGGTAGTCGGCGAAGGCCCTCACCGCCCCCCCGGAAAGGTTCATGAAGGTGAGCGGCTTGAAGCAATGAAACCCGGTCCGGTCCGTGCCCTCCAAACCGTGGAAGGCGGCCTCTCCCTCCCCCCAGCGCTTCCAGGGGGAGGTTCCGAGGAGCTTGTCGAGCAGCATGAACCCGATGTTGTGCCGCGTCCCCGCGTACGCCGGACCCGGGTTGCCCAGACCGACGGCCAGCCGGACCAATTACTTCTTCTCTTCCTTCTTGCCGCCCTCGGCCTTGGCCGCGGGGGCGCCCTTGCCCGCGGGAGCCTTCGCGTCCTTGGCGCCCTCCTTGGCTCCCTCCCCCTCTTCGCCCTCTTCCTTCTTGCCCTTGGCGATGACCTCGGGTTCTCCGGCGGCGGCGTCCGCGGCCGGCTCGGCCTCCTTCTCCACGACCACGTGGATGATGTGGAGGACGATCTGGGCGGGATCCTGGAGATACTCGACCTCCGGCAGCGCCGGGAGCTGGGAGACGAGGATCTCGCCTCCGACGTCCATCTTGCTCACGTCCAGGTCGATCTTCTGGGGGATGGCGTTGGGGAGGCAGCGCACTTCGATCTCGCGCAGGACGTGCTCGAGCACCCCGCCCTGCAGTTTGACGCCGGGGGCCTCGCCGACGGCGTGCAGGGGGACCTTGACCGTGATCTTCTCGGTCAGCGATATGCGCTGGAAATCGGCGTGTATCGGCTGGCTGGTCACCACGTGCCGCTGGATCTCCTTGACGATGACCGTGTCCTCGCCCTTGTCGTGCTTGAGGCGGAGGATGACGTTGGTCCCCCCCTGCTTCAAGGCGCTCATGAGCTCCTTCTCGCCGATGGCGATGGAGAAAGCCTTGCCCTTTCCGCCGTAGACCGTGCCGGGTATCTTGCGCACCTTGCGCATGTCGGCCAGCGCCTTCTTGGTGCCGGCTTCCCTCATCTCCGCCTTCAATTCGATCTGTGCCATTTTATTGCTCCTTTATATTACCGAACGTTCATACGAAAAGTTCGCTGATGGACTCGCCCATGTGGTTGCGCCGGATGGCCTCTCCCAGCAGCGGCGCGATGGAGAGCACCGTGATGCGCGAGCCTTCCGGCGGACGGTTGGGGATCGAGTCGGTGATGATGAGTTCTTCGATCTCCGACTGCGCCACCAGGTCCATGGCGTTGCCGGAGAGGACTCCGTGCACGCAGGCCGCGATGACCCTTTCGGCGCCGCGGTCCTTGAGCTTGGTGGCCACCTTCGTGAGCGTGCCGCCCGTATCCACCATGTCGTCGAGGATGACCGCCGTCTTGCCGGCCACCTCGCCGATGAGGTTATAGACCGAGGCCTCGTTGGGCCGAGGCCGCCGCTTGTCGATGATGACGAGGCCGGCCGAGAGGCGCTTGGCGAAGGCCCGGGCGCGCTCGACTCCGCCCACGTCCGGGGACACCGCGACGATGTTGGGGATCTTCTTGACCCGCAGATAGTCCAGGAAGACCGGCGTCGCGTAGAGGTGGTCCACCGGGATGTCGAAGAAGCCCTGGATCTGGCCGGCGTGCAGGTCCACGGCGATGACGCGGTCCGCGCCGGCCTCGGTGATGAGGTTGGCCACCAGCTTCGAGGAGATGGGCACCCGCGGCTGGGTCTTGCGGTCGGCGCGGGCGTAGCCGAAATAGGGGATCACCGCCGTGATGCGCCCGGCGCTCGCCCGGCGCAGGGCGTCGATCATGATGAGCAGTTCCATCAAGTTCTCGTTGACCGGCCGGCAAGTGGACTGGATCAGGTAGCAGTCCATGCCGCGCACGTTCTCGCGGATGTGGACGTTGATCTCGCCGTCGGCGAAGCGCCCGACTTCCGCGTCACCCACGCTGGTGCGCAGGTAGGCCGCGATGCGCTCGGCCAGGGGCCGGTTCGCGTTGCAGGAGAAGAGCTTCAACCCGCGCGTCGAGCGCGGGGGGCCCTCCTCGGCCGCCTGGGGCGCCGGCCGGGCCTCGGAGGAGCCCCCATCGGTCCGCGCGTTCTTCGCATGAGCCTGCTTCACAGAGGTCGTTTTCATGACCTTATTCCCTCGCCTTGTTCTCTTGCCGGGCGCGCCCGAACGCCCTCGCGCCGTCGGGGACATGCTCGGTGATGACGGAGCCGGCCGCGACGAGGGCTCCGCGCCCGATCCTGAGCGGAGCGACCCTCGCCGTCGGCACCAGCGTGGCGTTGGAGCCGATGAAGGCCTTGGCCGCGATGTGCGTCCTGTGCTTGCGCTCTCCGTCGTAGTTGCAGGTGATGGTGCCGGCCCCGACGTTCACGTCCTCGGCGATGTCCGAGTCGCCGATGTAGCTCAGGTGGGGGACCTTCGAGCCCATGCCCACGCGGGAAGCCTTCACCTCGCTGAAATTCCCGACCTTGGCGCGCGGACCGATGACGCTCTCGGGGCGGATGTGGGCGAAAGGCCCGATCGAGCATTTCTCGAGTATCCTGGCGCCCGATACCTGGGAGAAGGCCACCGAGCATTCGGCGCCGATGGCGGAGTCCTCGATGAGCGAATAGGGTCCGATGCGGCAACGGGGGCCGATCTTGGTCTTCCCGCGCAGAACCACGCCGGGCAAAAGCACGGTGTCCGGCCCGACCTCCACGTCCGCGTCGATGTAGGTGTGCGCGGGGTCGCTCACGCCGACCCCGGAGAACATCAGGCGCTCCAGGGCGCGGCGGTTGAGCACCCGCTCCGCCTGCGCGAGTTGGACGCGGTTGTTGATGCCGGTGATCTCCTCGTGGTTGGGGGCCAGGTGCGCGGCCACCCGTCCGCCCTTGCGCCGGATGTGCTCCAGGCAATCGGTGAGGTAGCGCTCCTTCTTGGGCCCCTGGGGCGTGAGCTCCTTGAGCGCCTCCACGAGCAGGGGGACCTCGAAGCAGTAGGCGCCGGAGTTGACCTCGTTGATGGAGGCCTCCTTGGCGGCCAGGTGGGCCTCCTCCACGATGCGCAGGACCTCGCCCAGAGGGCTGCGCACCACGCGCCCGTAGCCCTTGGGCGAGGGGACCCGGGCGCTCAGGAGCGTGACCTGCCCCTTATCGGCCCGATGGGCGTTGACCAGCGCGTAGAGGGTGTCGAAGGTGAGCAGGGGCGTGTCCCCGCAGAGGACCAGGGCGGTCTGGAATTTTTTGAGGAAGGGCAGGGCCTCGATGACCGCGGCCCCGGAACCCGCCAGCTCCTTCTGCCGGATGAAGGTGACGGGGCGGCTCAGCCCCCAGGACCGGGCGTTCTGGGAGACCTCCTTACGCAGGAGCTCCTCCTGGTGGCCTACGACGACGCCCAGGCCCGCGGGCTTGAGCGCGTTGGCCAGGCGCAGGAGATAGGCGAGCATGGGCCGCCCGCCGATGGGGTGGAGCACCTTCGGGAGGGAGGAGACCATCCGCGTCCCCTGCCCCGCGGCCAGGATGAGCACGCCGAGCGAGGGGGCTTTATTCGACTTTAAGGTCATAAAGTTCCCGGGCCAGGACTCGAACCTGGAAAACGAGCTCCAAAGGCTCGCGTGTTACCGTTACACCACCCGGGAGTAAGGACCGCGTTTTCTCTCATTCCTCTGCCTGAGTCGTCTTCGGCCTGGGCTTCTTGAGCTCTTCCTGGTAGGCGGCCATGATCTTGTCCTCCAGGAACTTGCGGAATTCCATCGAGATCGGGTGCGCGATGTCCTTGTACGTCCCGTTGGGCAGCTTGCGCGAGGGCATGCAGAGGATCAGGCCCTTGCTGCCCTCGACGAGCTTCATGTTGCGAACGACGAAACAGTTGTCGAACGTGACGGTGACGAAAGCCTTGAGCTTATCGTCCTCGCGCAGATGCACCCGGATCTCGGTGATTTGCATAGCTTCACGCCCCTTCGCGGCGGGTCACCCCAGGACGCAGGTGAGGAACGCCCGCCAAGGATAGACCCTTAGACGCTTGAGCGCTTGCTCACCCTCCGCATGGGACCCCGCGAACCCGAAGACCGAAGAGCCGGACCCTGACATCAAAACACCCCGCAGGCCTAGCCTGATCAGGATGTTCCTTGCTTGAGCGACCTCCGGGTGCGCCGCTTCCACACCCGGCTGAAGACGGTTGAAAAGGAACGGCTCCCACTCTGAAATCGGCGAGCCTTTCCCTAGCTTTTTTTCGAGTGTACCAAGACGGGAAAGGCTTGTCAAGACGGCCTTCCTCGAGGGCCTCTCCAACGCTGTAAATACCCCCTTGGTCGCGATTGAAAGATCCGGGTAGACCAAGAGCATATAGGGGAGAGATTTCGAGGCGCGGACCCCCCGCAGTCTCTCGCCCACGCCCCTTCCCTCGCAGAGGGTCGCGGGATGGAGGAACAGGGGCACATCGGCGCCCAGGCCGAGGGCCAGCCGCCTCAGGCGAGCGAGAGTTCCGGGGGTTCCGACGCGGTGGAGTTTGGCCAACCCCAGCAGGGCGCCGGCCGCGTCGGAGGAGCCTCCGCCCAAGCCCGCTCCCATGGGGATGCGCTTGGTCAAGCGCATGGCGGCCCCCCCGCCCGTGCGGAATTCCGCGGCGAAGGCTTTGGCCGCCCGGAGCACGAGATTGTCGGGCCCGGCGGAGAGCTCCTGCCCCGTCTCGGCCGCCACCTCGAGCGAGAACCCCGGGGCCGGTGAGAGATCGAGCACGTCGTGGAGGTTGATCTTGGCGAAGAGGGTGGCCAGGAGGTGATAGCCGTCCTGGCGCCTGCCGGTGACCTCCAGAAAGAGGTTGACTTTGGCCGGGCAGAGTACCTGTATGGAGGCGCCGGCCATCGGATCAGAGGAACCGGATGGTGGGTTCCACGATGCGCAGTTCCAGGGAGAAGCCGCGCCCCTCGAAGCGCAGGGAGGTGGGTACCCAGCGTCCATCCACGGGCAGGAAACGCTCGAAGGACAGGGTGAAGGCCCTCTCCCCCTCCGACTTGACCGCGGCCAGCCGCGTCTGCGTCTCATCGGGGACCAAAGAGCCCCCGGTCACGGATATCGTCCGCGAACGCCGGCTCTTGCGCAGGAGCGCGGGCTCCCGCGAGAAGATCTTGCCGGAGAGGTACTCTCTCAGCGAGTCCAGGAAAGCGAAGAGGGCTTCCCGGGCGACGGGGTCTGGGACCCCGTCGAGGGGGAGCTTGTCCATCTCGAAGCCGTTCTCCCCGCTCAGCCTGGCCCGGAACATCGGCGCGAACAGGGGACCCAGCACCTCGACGCTGAGCTGGTTGGGCGCGCGGAAATGGAGGATGCCGCGGTAGCTGAACTTCCGGCCCGCCGCCGCGCCCTCGATGAGGCAGGCCCCGCCGTAGGTCCCCAACTCCCCCCGGGTCCTCGAGAACACCTGGAGGTAGCGGCGGCCGAGTTCCTCGGGACCCAGCAGGTTCTCGGCCTTCTCCGTCTTCCTGGCCAGGGCGGCCTTATCCGGCCCGGCCGCGCTGCCTCCCTCGGAGCGCGGAGTCCTTTCGGCGGCGAACGCCTCGGCCATCTTCCAGGCGTCCCAGGCCGAGCCCGTGGCCTGGAGCACCATGTAGGCGTCTCCCAGATGGTCCCAGAGCGTCTCATCGCGCGGCTGGAGCTTGGCGGCGAGTTCGAGCTCCCGCAGGGCGCCGCGGGAGTCCCCCTGCTTGAAGAGCGCCCAGCCCAGGGAATCCCGATAGGCCCCGTTCCTGGGGTCGAGGCGGACCGCGCTCTCGATGAGAGCCTGCGCCTCCTCGAGCTTGAGGCCGCGGTCGGCCAGCGAGTAGCCCAGATAGTTGAGGGCGGAGGCGTCGGTGGGATTCAACGTGAGGATCTCCCGGAATTGCGCCTCCGCCTCCTCCATGCGCCCGTTGCGCTCGAAGATGGCCCCAAGTTGGAAGCGCGCGTCGCGGTGGCCGGGGTGGGCCTTGAGCACTTCCTCGATGAGGGCGACGGCCTTGCCCGTCTTCTTGAGGTCGTCATAGCCCAGGGCGAGAAAATAGGCGATCTCCCCGTTCTCCGGCCACTTGGCCCGGGCGGCCTCCAGGGCGGCGACCGCCTCCTTGGTCTGGGCGGCCTGGCTGTGATAGTAGCTCAGCCGCAGAGAGATGGCCGGGTCGTCCTTGAGGGCGGCGCTCTCCTGGAGCGCCTTCGCGGCCCCGGCGAAATCCCCCTCGGCCTCGGCCAGCAGGGCGAGCCAGAGGCAGGCGGCCGGGTGGTCGGGCAGCACCGCCTTGGCGCGCAGGAAATGCTCCTTGGCCCGGACAAGGTCCTCCTGGCCGAAATATATCTCGCCGACGCGGTTGAGAAGGGCGACGTTGCGCGGGTCCCGGCCCAGCATCTCCAGGTACGCCCCGAGCGCGGCTTCGGTGTCCCGGGCGGCCTCGTAGAGCTGCGCGAGGGCATGGCGGGACTGCATGTTGTCCGGATCGGAGCGGATCGACGACTTCAGGCGCTCGGCGGCGGCCTCCGGCCTCCCGGCTCTCTGCTCGAGGAGGGCGATCTGGAACTCCGCCTCGGAGGCATTCTCGGGATTGAGGGCCAGGTACTGTTGGAAATAATCCTTGGCCTTCTCCGGCGACTCGGAGCTGAGCAGGTTTCCCAGGGCGAAGAGGGCGTCCTTGTCGCCGGGCCTCAGCTCCAGGGTCTTCTCGAAGGACTCCTGCGCCCCAAGGCCGTCCCCGCGGGCCCAGCGGATGTTGCCCAGGAGCAGGTGGGCGGCGGGATTGCCCGTGGAGAGCCGGACGAAGCGCCCCGCCAGTTCCAAGGCCTTGTCGGTGCGGCCGGTCTCCAGGGCCAACTCCGCCGCCTGCTGGTACATGAAGGCGGACTGGGGATCGAGCTCGAGGGCGGCCTCGTATTCCTGAAGGGCCTGGACATGCTCGCCCTGGTGGGAATGGAGCAGGGCCTTGAGGTAATGCATGGTGGAATCCTTATTGGAGGCGGCGGCCGGGAGAGCCGCCGACGCCAGAGCCAGCAGGAATACGGCCCGGGACATGCGGCTCAAAGGAGTTCCCCTTCGGCCTTCTTGCGCCGGGGACGATAGAGGATGAGGAGGCCCGTGGCGTAGAGCAGGACTCCCAGCGGCAAAGCGCCTCCCTCGCGCAGGAAGCGGGCCGGGAAATCCGAGAACGGCGCGTCGAAGGCCGCGGTCCACGCCTGGGAGGGCCCCGCTTGGCGCAGGGCGCCGGCCAGGTAGGCGCACGAGGCGCCGAGGATGAGCAGCGGGAAAGGAAGGACGAGACCCGCGTCGCGGCGGCCGAGAAAATAGGCGGCGCAGACCGCGGACAGGGAGCACAGGAGGGCGGCGGCCAGCAGGGCGTTCTCCGCGGCCGGAGCCGGGGAAGCGGCCCGGGGCAGGGCGAAGAAGTACGCGGCCGGGATCATGGCGAAGGCGGCCGCGGCCGCGGCCGCGATCTCGGGCTTCTTCTTCTCCAGGCGGGAGAGCAGAGCGATGGAAAGGGTGCAGAAGGCGACGGCGAGCGGCAAGAGATGGATGCGGCCTCCCTCCAGGAAAAGTTGGGAGGGTTCGACGCGCAGAAACCCCGCCAAGACCAGCGCCGCCGCGCCCAGGCCCAGGAAGACGATGCCGGGGTCCTCGGTGTCGAAGCGCGTGAGCCACCAGGCTCCGAGCCAGAGCCCGGCCGCTCCCAGGAGCAGGGGCCAGAGCCTCGCGTACGCGGCCGCGTAGCAGAGCCCGGCCGCGGCCGCGAAAAGGCCGAGCGCCCCCGAGGTCTTGAGCGAGGGGCCGCGTGGGGGTTTAATGAAGCGGACCTGGGATGAGGGCGCCTCGGGCGGCGGGAGAGCCGCAACGGCCTGGGCGGCGGGGGAGGGACGCGCCTTGGACCTGGCCCC
>CAYHRV010000011.1:5425-27165 GCA_964359165.1 uncultured Elusimicrobia bacterium | reverse complement strand
CTTTGGCCACAAGCACATTTTATGAAAAAGGTTGACCCATGTGCCCACCCCTATCACGTGGACGGCGCGCGAGTGTCCGTGCGGCATGGGCCGCTGCCTTGGTTCGGGGCCAAGGATTTGTCCAGGACCGCTATCGACCGGGTCCTCTGCGAGAAACATGCGCGGCTGGATGACGACGGTGGGTTTGAGCCAAGAGTGACCTATACGGTCATGCTGCTGCTCAAGGGGGGCGTTGCGCTCAGCCTGGTCGCCGGACTCCATGCTCCCGAACAGGCCCTGTTCATCGAGCAGCAAATTCGAAAGTCTTAGACGTCGAGCCTATAGTTCCCCTATTCCATGTCCACTTTCCGATAGGAAGGAATAGTAGTAATAGAAAGTCATGTTGTTCTGGAGTCTTTTCTTGAACATCTTCGAGGACTCCTCTTGGCGGATCATCTTCTTATGCCACTGACGGTGGCAAACGGCCGCGCGACAGGCCAAGACCTCTTTGGGGTCTATTTTTTTGGATCGTATCGCCTCTTTGGGCAGAAAGATGGATCCGGACATCAGCGGCGGCGTCGTACGCGTTTTTGTGTTCCATTGCAAAGCCCAAAGGTGGGGACGCGGCAACTCGTTCCCGTCGTATTCGGAGGGGATGTCGATGGAAAACGCCTTCTCCCCGCTATGAGCCATTATACTACCTGATATCGGGGGCGGCAGCGCAGAGAAGGCTTGGAGAGTAGAAAATGATATCCTCTCGCTCGGGTCCTCGACGAAATGCCCGGGCGAAAACACCTCCTCCAGCTGGCCTTGCTCCTCCTTCCCTTGACGGCGCGCGCCCAGACCGCCGCCCAAGACTCCCGCATCCTATCGAAAAGCCGGGCTTTGGACATCGAAGCCGTGGACCTAGCCGCCGAGGACATCGACGGGGACGGCGGACCCGAGCTCATCCTGGCCGGGAAAGACGCGGTGCAGGCATATTCTATGAAGGACGGGGACTTGCGCCTGCTCTCCCACTACAAGGACAGCGCCACCGCGGTGCAATTCCTCTCGGTAGACGCGGCCGACCTCGACTCGGACGGCCGCGCCGAGGTCTTCGTCTCCCAGAACAATAGGTTCTTCGAGCGCCTGGAATCCTTCGTCCTGGTCCTCGACTCGGGCTCCCTGGTCCGCACGGCGTCCCTGCCCTGGCTGGTGCGCCGTTTCCACGACGCGGGAGGCGTTTCGCTGGCGGCCCAGCAGGTGCTCGCCGACTCCTCCTTCCCATTCTCCTCCATACGCCGCTTGGGTTTCTCGCAAGGACGCTATGTCCAGTCCGGCTCCCCCCTCCAGGTCAAGCGCCTGGACTGGCTCTACGGCTTCGCGCTCTCGCGGCGGGACCGGGACCCGGTGGCCCTCCTGACCAACGCGGCCCAGCGCATACGCGTGCAGTCCCGCAAGGAGGCTTGGACCTCGCGTGAGAGCTACGGGCAGACCGCCAACCGGGCGCGCTGGCAGGAGAAGACCCTGCTCTTCCATCCCCGCCTCGTGACGGCGGAGGGGCCGCAGGGACTGCAGGGCGTCTATGTCCTGCGCGCCATCCCCCGCTTCGGGGTGCTGGCCGAATCCCAAGGCCTCTACGCCAGGTCGGAACTGCACCATCTCCGCTTCAACGGGTCCGCCCTTGAACCCGCCTGGACGGTGGAACTGCCGGGCTACGCGCCGGGACTCGCGGAGCTCCCCGGCGGCCCCGGACGCGAAGCCGCCCTGCTCGTCGCCGTGGTATCGGCCGAGGGCAAGACCTCGGTCTGGACCGTCAGAAGATAGTGCCCTCCAAGAAAAAAAGATCTTCGACGGGCTGGCTGCTTGGGGCCGCCGCGTTCCTCGGCGGCGTCACGGTGCTCGGCCTTTACGCGGAGCGACTCATCGCCCCTCTCCTGCAGGGCGACCTGACCGGGCCCTACCCCACGCGCCTCTACTCGGCCCCGGTGCGCCTGCGCCCCGGCCTGCCCTTCGGCGAAAAGGAACTCTTGCGCCGCCTCGAACGCCTCAATTACCGGGAGACCGCCTCCCTCCCCTCCAAGGCGGGGGAGTATCGGGCCGCGGGCTCCTCGGTCGAGGTCTTCCTCCGGGATTTTCAGCACCCCTTCCAGCGCTCGAGCCCGGGTCGGATCTCGTTGGAATTCAAAGACGGACTGATCCGTACCCTGCGCCTGGAGACGGCCCGCGCCCTGCCCGAGGACCGATTCCTGCCCTTGGTGGAAGCCTCCTTGGAGCCCGAGCTCCTCTATGAGATATCCGGGGAGCACCGCGTGCGACGCGAGCCCCTCAAGGCCTCCGAGATCCCCAAGGCCATGCTCAACGCGGTCGTCGCCATCGAGGACAGGCGCTTTCGCACCCATCACGGGGTGGACCCGCGCGGCATGCTCCGGGCCGCGTGGAAGAACGCGCGCGAGGGCCGCATCGCGCAGGGCGGGAGCACGCTGACCCAGCAGTTGGCGCGGGCCCTGTTCCTCTCCCCCCGCAGGACCTTCTCGCGCAAGACCAAGGAGATACTCTGCGCCCTCTATCTGGACGCGCGCTTCTCCAAGGACGACCTGCTCCGCCTCTACCTGGACACGGTGTACTTCGGACAGGACGGCCCGGTCGGCATCCTGGGCTTGAACGCGGCCGCCCGGCACTTCTTCGACAAGGAGCCCGCCAAGCTCACCCTCCCCGAGTGCGCGCTGTTGGCCGGCCTGCTCCGCTCCCCCTACGGCTACGACCCCTTCCGCGACCCAGGGGCCGCGCTCGACCGGCGGGCCCTGGTGCTCGCGGCCATGCGCCGGGAAGGCATGCTCACGCGCGATGAGCAAACGCGCGCCGCCTCCGCGCCCCTGGGCGTGACGCGCTCAGGACACCCCGGCCGAAAGAGCGCCGACTACCCCGTCGCCTTCGTCCAGCGCCAGCTCGAGCGCCGCTACGGCGATGAAGCCCTGCTCACCCGGGGCCTGACCATCTACACCACCTTCGACCCCTGGCTCCAGGAACTCGCCCGCGAGTCGGTGCGGGCCGCCCCCCAGCAGGCCGCGCTCGTCGCGCTGGAGCCCCGGACTGGCGCGGTGCTCGCGCTGGTCGGGGGAAAGGACTTCGCCTCCGCCCCCTTCGACAGGGCGTCCCTCGGACGCCGCCAGCCCGGCTCCGCCTTCAAGCCCTTCGTCTACGGCGCCGCGCTCTCGGAGGGCTCGGAGGAGAGCGGCCGTTGGACCGCCGCCTCCATGCTCCAAGACGAGCCCAAGTCCTTCCCGTCCAAAGCCGGAACCTGGAAGCCCCGGAGCTATGACGGGAAATACCTGGGCGCGGTCCCCTTGCGCACCGCGCTGGCCCAGTCCTTGAATCTGGCCACGGTCCGCCTCGCGGAGGCCGTCGGACCGCGCCGGATCATCGAGTTCGCCCGCCGCATGGGCGTGGTCAGCCCCCTCCAGCCCGACCTGGGCTTGGCCCTGGGGGTCTTCGAGTTGAGCCTTCTCGAACTGACGGGCGCCTACTGCCCTTTCGCGAACGGGGGACTGCGCGTGGAGCCTTACGCCGTGGAAGCGGCCGTCGACGCGGAAGGCGAGATGCTCGAGTACCACGCCCCCCAGCCGGTCCGCGCCATCAGCCCGGCGGAGGCGTTCATCATGACGAGCCTCTTGCGCGAAGTCGTGCTCACGGGCACGGCGCGGGCCCTGGAGAACTGGGGCCTGCAGGAGGTCTCGGCGGGCAAGACCGGCACGACCAACGACGGGAAGGACGCCTGGTTCATCGGCTATACCCCGCGCCTAGCCGCCGGGGTCTGGACCGGCTCCGACCAGCCCGCGCGCCTGGGCCTATCCGGAGCCGAGAGCGCGCTCCCCATCTGGGGCCGCTTCATGTCCCAGGCCTCCCCCCCGACATCCCCAGCCGATCCGTGGCCCAAGCCCGAGGGGGTCTCCGTCGTGGAAGTGGACCCGGCCACCGGCCTCAGGGTAAAATCAGGGTGTCCCCAGAGGCGCTTCGAGGTTTTCCTCACCGGCTACGAGCCTCGCGGGGAATGCGGCCTCCACCCCGGGGGAGTCGGCGGCTGGCTGAGGAAGATATTCACGCCGCGCCGCAAAGACCGATGACCGACGATCCCGTGGAGCGACCATGAAAACCCTCGCCGCCCTCCTATCCGCGCTTCTCCTATCCCTGCCCGCATCCGCTTTGGCCCAGGGAGGCTTCGGCCCCAAGGAACTCGGCCTGCTCGTGCTGGGCCAGGGGGGCGGGGAGGAATGGAAGAAGTTCTCCCAGACGCTCGCGAAATCCCTGGGCGGCGAGATCCCCGTGGAGGTCAACGCCGGTTCCCCCGGGACCTCCGATCTCCTGCGCTCCCTGGAGAGGCTCAAGTCCGCCCGCGTCAAGAAGATCGCCGTCGTCCCGCTCTACCTCCGCTCCGACGACCCGGACCTCGAGCAGGCGCGCTACCTGCTGGGCATCGCCCAGTATCCCTCCGAGGGGGTCATGAAGGGCGAGCATTCCCGCATGGGGAGCGCGCGCATCAAACGGGCGCTCACCAAGATCCCCTTGTCCATGACCCAGGCCCTCGACGAGGACCCCTCGGTGTCGCAGGCGCTCTCCGAGCGAGCCCTGCAGATGAGCCGCGAGCCGGAGAAGGACGCGGTGATCGTCGTGGAGCTGGGACGCGCCGACGACCAGGGAAGCGAGGCCCGACTCAAGACGCTCCAGGGCCACGCCAAGAGGGTGCGCGAGGCCGGCAAGTTCCGCGACGCCCGCGCCGTGCTCCTGCGCAGCGACGCCCCGAAAGTCCCGGGCGAGGCGCCGGACCTCGCCAAGAAGACCCGACGGGGGGCCAAGGAGAGTTCCCTGCGCGAACTGCGCGATGCGATGCGCGAACTGAGCTCCCAGGGACGCGTCATCGCCGTGCCCTGCCTGCTCGCCAAGGACGGCTCGGAACGCCGGATGCGCAAGGCCCTGGAGGGCCTCTTCCACCAATGGAAGGGAGATGCTCTCCTTCCCAGCGACGCCCTGGCCTCTTGGACGCTCACGCGCATGGAGGAGGCCCGCAGGCTCCCGGACATGGTCAAGTTCCGCGACGAGGGCAAGGCCCTGCCCCCGGCTCCGGCGTTCAAGGACAAGAAATAACCCGCGCGGCACGCCGTGTCCGTCCCGAAAGGCCCAGGGACGGTCAGGTCTAAAGACCCATGACAAATGTCAGTTCGACGGCTATAATGCGTCAGTAGTCTGTTCTTTGTGCCGTAACTTTTTCCCTGTGCAACCCGGAGGATAGGCTCCGGGGTGAAACGCGACCCCACCGACAATGGGGTGGACCCACGGGACTCTTCAAAACGGCTTCCAGCCGTCGCGAAGAGTCCCGTTTTTTTGTCTGAGGAGGAGAACATGAGATCGTCCGCCTTATCCGCCGCATCGCTGTCGATGTTCGCCGGCTGCTTCTTCCAGGTTCCACCGGCCAGCGCCGGAGATCACGAGGTTTTACGCGCCCGCGCCGAATCCCTCCTCCCCGCAGCCGGCTTGGAGGCGCGGGTTGCTCCGCCGCTCTCGACCGAGGATACCCGCCCTCCCGCGGTCCAGGGCCGGCCCCTCGATCCGGGATCCCTCTACGCCGCGCTCTACGCGTCGGGCATGCCCCCTCGGCTTACGGACATCGTCGGCGATTGGCGGGGGAAGGCCCTGGTCATCGCCCGCCAAGCCCCTCTCCCGCGCATCCCCGCCTTGGAGGATCTCCTCGCCGCGGTGAGCCTGAGGCTCTGGGAAGGCAAGTCCTTTGATGGTCAAGGGGGCGCCAACCGCTTTCTCCATGGCCGTTTGCGCCTCTTCCGCTTCGCCGCCTCCATACAGAGCTCAAGAACGGGTTCCGGAGACGCCCTTGCTCTGGATTATTCCTCCAACGGTTATCCCCTCAGCGCCATCCGCGACGAAGTCCGCCTTCTCCCGGACGGCCGCCTATTAGGGAGAGCCTACCTGCAGGCGCCCGACGGCGCCGATCACTTCCTTTTCTTCTTCCTGCTGGAGAAGGAGAAGAGCCGATGAATCGCCCCCTGGGACTCGCTTTCTCTATCTGTCTGGCCCTTGCCGCTCAGAGCCGCGGGCAATCGCCGGAAGCCGCCAAAGCCGACTCCGGCATCCGCTTCGGCGAAGGCGCTTTGTTCGCCGGCGCCGTGGTTCTCCCGGTCTTGGAGAACCGCGTCCTGAAGGCGGGCGAGGCTCTCGCGAGGCCCGGCATGCCGGGCCTGAGGATCTCCGAAGTGCCTGGACCACCGGGCGGGACGGTGGATGATGTCAGCCGCATCAACCCCACTCCCGTCGATTCCGTGCGCCTGCCCGCGACGGAGGAGGAGATCCGCGAGGCGCTGGCGTACGCGCGCGCGCGGCATCTGAGGGTTTCGATGGCCGGCGCGCGGCACAGCCAGGGCGGACAGATCGTTTATGACAACAACGTGGTCCTGGACATGATCCGCTTTAACCGGTTCGACGTGGACAAGGAGAAGAAGATCCTTACCGTCCAGAGCGGCGCGCGCTGGATCGACATCCAGCGCTCCCTCGACGGCCAAGGCCTCTCCTTGGACGTCATCCAGACCCATAACATCTTCAGCGTGGGCGGCAGTCTCTCGGTCAACGCCCACGGGAGCAATCCCAACTCCGGGCCGGTCGGTTCCACGGTGCTCTCCATGCGCATCATGCTCGCCGATGGACGGGTCGTCAATGCCTCCCGCGAGGAGAACCCCGAGCTCTTCCATGCGGCGATCGGCGGTTACGGGATGGTCGGCGTCATGCTCGATATCCGGATCCGATTGCGCGACAACGAGCTCTACGGCGTGGAGGGTGAGATGGTGGATGTCGACGGCTTCCCGGAGTATTTCGCCAAGAACATCAAGGGCGATCCCCGAGTCCGGTACGTCCACTCCCTGCTCTCCACGGCTCCCTCCTCCTTCCTTAAGACGGTGTCGGTCATGAAGTATGTCTCCAGAGGAGACGGGGACGTCCCCCCCATGGACGGCAAGAAGCTCGAGGAGCTCAAGTCTGCTTTCTTCAATAAGACTTTTTTCCTGGCCAAATCGAAATGGGGACAGGAGCTTTTCTGGCTCATGTCCGGCCGCCTCGCCCCCAAGCTGGCTTCGCTGTGGCGGTTCTCGCGCAATCAGGCGATGAGCGAGCCCATGATCGCCTTCCACAGCAACGACCCCAAGGAGACACAGATCCTCAACGAGTACTTCCTGCCGCCGGAGCGTTTCCCGGAATTCGTGGATCGCCTCCGCTCCGCCGTCTTGAAACACGGCGCCACGCTCACGATGGCCGCGGCACGCGGGGTAGCCGCGGATAACGACGCGATGCTGCCCTACGCTCCCGAGGACCGCCTGGCGCTGGTCCTTTTCTTCAATCAAAAGATCTCCCCGGAGGAGAACGAGAAGATGGCGGCCATGACGCGGGAGTTGATCGCGGCCTGCATCGAGCTCGGCGGGCGCTTCTATCTCCCCTACCAGCTCGTCTACTCCGATGTGCAGCTGCGCAAGGCCTATCCGGACATGGAACGCTTCATCGAGGTCAAAAGGAAATACGATCCCGAAGAGACCTTCATGAACAAATGGTACGCAAAATACGCATCGGGAAAAGTCCAGTGAAGAGATCCCTGCCCGCAGCGGCCCTGGCTTGCTTGGTCTTTCCCCTCTCCGCGGCCGCGGGCTCGCGCTTCACCGCGCCGGATTCCGGCGAGAACAAGACGGCGTATGCCTGCACCTTCCACTGGTTCCTGGCTCCCGACGGGGGGCTCCTCGGCCTGGACCTCATCCGCAGCGACGACACCGGACGGTTGGCTCTGCGTGTCTACCGCGGGAGGCCCGATGGCTCCTTCCAGGGCTGGATCCACGAAGCTCCCGCGGAGGAATGGGAGGCGTTTCGGACCGACGAGGTTCCGCGAAATGATGGGGGGCGCAACATGCTGGCGCGGGGAGAGGGCTGGATCGCCGGCGCCGTCCATGGGGGAGCCGGCGGGCTGGAGGCAGCCTTCGAACTGGAGATCCTGCCCGAAAGCCCGGGCTTGGGCACGGGGCGGCTGGGCCTGCGACTTGTCGAGCTGGCGGCTACGGATTATCCCCGCGTTCGAGTCAAGGGCTCGATGACCTTGGGCGGGGATCGCATGGAGATAGATTCCGAAGGCATCGCCTCCGTGCATTATGGCGACCGGCTCCCTCAAGCAGCCTATCTGGCGACCATCCCCTCGGCGGCGAAGACCCGCCTCTTGGCCGCTTCCGCGCGGGGAGAGAACCTGCGCGTGGGCGGGCGTTTCCTGGGTGACGCCGCGTTCATCTACTCCTACGGCTCGGGGGAAATGCCTCCCCTGCTCTTCCATGCCGGGCGTTTCGGCGATCCCGTGCCCCTGGGGGGGGGCTTTCGCGTGCGGCTCACCGATATCCAAGCCTTCCGACATGTCCTGCTCGGCGTCCCCACCGTCACGGGAACGGCGTTCGCCGTCTTGGAAAAGCCGGATCCCGGACTCGCCCCCGGGGACTGGCTCCGCAAGAAACACGTGCCACTGGGCCCCGTGCTCTTCGATTACCGTGGAGAATACTACGTGGAGTCCTTGCCCCTATGAGCGCGCTGACCCTATTCCCCCTCCTCTTCGCAGCCCTCCCCCGGGGGGATTCCCGCGCGGGAGCTCTTGATGAATTGCGTTCGAGCGCGCCGGCGGCTCAGTCCCCGGCGCCGGAGATAGGCCCGGCATCAGCCTATGACGCGCGGCCCGCGGCCTCTCCTCGAGCGTCGGGGATCGGCCTCTCTCATTCGGGCGATCCTTTCGACCTCCCGGACTTCTCCCTGGGGGAAGTCTCCTCCATGCTCAAGCAGGCCGGAGGCACCCACTACCGCCCGCACCTTCCGCTCAACGAGGCCCTGCCGGAGATATCGGCCGAGGACCTGGAGCGGCTCGACGCAGCCGCCTCGGACCCCACCCTTATGGACGAGATGGTCGAGGGCCTCGCGCGCGAGGGCCGCTGGGAGCGCATGGACGGCTTGGTGGAAGCCTTCACGAGTCAGGGGATAAAGCTGATCCTAGTGGTGGGCGCGGGCTACCGGAAGGAGGCCGTGCGCTTTCGGGCCCCGGACGGGACCCTCGCCGAGGCGAGCCCGGACCGGATCGGACGCGAGCGCTACCTGGCGCTGATGCGCTGGGTGGTCGGAGCCGGCGTGCGCCGCTACGCCGGGCGCGTGGAGTTCTGGCAAGTGGAGAACGAGATCAACATCGCCCGACTGGTCGCGCGGGTGGGGTGGCGCGTGAAGGAGAAGTCCTGGGAGGACCGGGCTTTCCTGCGTTCCCTGATATCGACACTCTGCCGGACGGTCCGCGCGGAAGGCGAGCGGGCTGGAAGGGCGCTTAAGACCACGCATAATTTCTCGGCGGACATGGCTTGGAAGGACTGGCTCGGCCCCAAAGCCTCCGCGTCCCTCTCCTCCGACATCCGCGCCTTCTCGGCGCCCGATGACCTCGACATCATCGGCGTCGATCTATACGCCAATCATTTCACGGGTTGGCCCATGTTCGACAAGAAAGTGGCCCGGGACGTGGCGGGTGCCGTGAACGCCGCGGGTGGGCGGCCTGTCTGGGTCCTGGAGACCGGCTACGCGGCCGGGCCGAAATGGCGGGGGTATTCCGAGGGACGGCAGGAGGACTATTTCCGCAAGGCGTTCGACGCGGCTTACGGCGCCGGCGCGGACCTGGTGCTGGCTTTCGGCTGGTTCTGGAATCCGCATGGTTGGTACACGGATCGTCCCTCTCCTTTGCCTTGGTGGCATCCGATGTCTCCCGAGCAGTATTGGAGCCCGGTCCATGTGGAGCGCGGCTCCGACGGCTCCCGGAAGGTGCGCTTCGGTCCCGCCTACAATGAGCTGACTCAAGCGGCGCGGCGCTGGGTGGAGCAATCGCCTCCCTGAGTCTTCCAGACACCCCCGACCTGGGTCCGATGCCGTTCCCCCGGCGGGACTCAAGGCTCTTTCGGTCCGGACAGTTTTAGGGCAAGATAGGGACATGAAGACCTTGGCCGCCTCCCTGCTCCTCGGGCTCGCGGCGCCGTCCCTGGCGATGGAGGAGGCCTCCTTCATCGCCTCCCTCCAGGAGGTTCGCGGCTTCCCCCACGCCGCGGGCGAGGGGGAAGTGGAGCTCTGGCTCGCGGCTCTTCGCGAGACCCGGGACCCCGCGCGCCAACTGGAGACGATCGAGCGGATCGAATCCTCCGCCGGACACCTGGAGGTCCAGGATCAATACGCGGTCGTCGACGCGTTGAAGCGGACCGCGGATTCCTCCTTCGTCGCGGCGCATGTCCGCGCGAGGGCGCTCTTTGCCCTGGGCAAGGCGGGCGCCCGGCTTCCCGACGAAGGGGCCCGGGGCAGGGCCGCCCGGCATCTGCTGGACTCCGCCTCGGTCCAGAACCCCGCCGACACCCGCATGGCCCCGCGGGCCTACGCGCTCTCCGGCTTATCCGCGCTCTCCCGCCGCCTTCCCCGGGGCGACGAGGCCCTAGAAAGGGACATCTGCTCCAAGACGCTGGACATCCTATCGGAAGGATCGGGGCCGCCCGAGAATGCCCTGGCCATGCGGCTTCTCCACGAGCTGTTCGACGGACGGCCGACCGTCCTGGCGCGAGCGCGCGCTCTGAGCTCCCGCCTCGAGGCCGAAGTGCTCGCTCCCCTGGAACGGGACCTCGAGGGCCTCTATTTTGACGGACGCCGGGGAGGGGAATACCGCTACCACCTGATAAAGGTCCTTCTCCTGACCTCCCCATATATCGGCGACGGCGCGTCTTCCAGGACGCGCGTCGCCCAGTTGTTCGATCGGATGGGACTTCTGGAACCGGACCAGAACCTCAAGGCCCTAGCCCAACTCTACGCCCGTCACCTTCGCAGTCTAAGGGCCTAAAGCGCGAAGGAAAACTAAGATTTTATTCGCGCTTCAGGAGGTACCCTTGACAATTCCCCCGCGCGGGCGTAGAACTATAGGGTATGCTCCGCAGAATCGCCGCGGCATCGCTCTTCGGGTTGCTCGCCGCTCCGGCCGCCCTGTTCGCCGAGCAATGCGTCGCGGGGGTCTACGCCATGGCGCCCTGGTCCCGCTCCATCGGCGGCAACGCCTTCCAGATGGCCGGGAACGCCGCCCAGCTCGGCTTCCGGGTGGACCAGACGCCCGAGAACGGCGCCCTGATCGTCTATCCCCCCAGCTACGGCCGCCGCATCAACGCGACTTACGGCCATGTGGCCTTGCTCGTGGACGTCCGGCCCGACGCCAACGGACAGATACTCATCAGGGATTCCAACGGCATCTGCGGCGGCAACCGCAGGCAATGCCGGGCCAGGATGCCTCTCTGGAAGATCGTCTTCGTCATCCACCCCAAGAAATAGGCCTTCCCCCCCACTCCGCTCGATTTGCTAACCTTTGTGCACAGCGACTTTCGTCGCTGTGCGTTGAGACAGGAAACTTTTTCGACTCCTTTATCGTATATACTCAGCAGGGGCGATCGAATGGACGAGCTACGCGTTTTAGATAAAGGCTTCGTGCGCCTGGTCGAGACCATGGGCGGCGACCGGGGCGTGGTGCAGGCCGCGCGCGTCTCCTACGGCGGCGGCTCCAAGGGCTCGGAGCAGGACCGCAAGCTCATCGAGTACCTGCTCAAGCATCAGCACATGACCCCCTTCGAACAGGCGGTCTTCAAATTCCACGTCTCCTGCCCCATCTTCGTGATGCGCCAGTGGATAAGGCATCGCATGAGCTCGACAAATGAAATTTCTGCGAGGTATACGGAAGTCCAAGACGAGTACTACGTCCCCTCCGCCTGGCGGGGCCAGGACTTGAAGAACAAGCAGGGCTCCTCGATCGCGCCGTCCTTGGACCACGCGGCCCTCACCGCGGCCTACGACGAGCAGATGCGCTCCTCCCTGGCCGCCTATCGGAAGCTGCTCGCCGCCGGCGTCGCGCGGGAGATGGCGCGCATGGTGCTCCCCGTCTCGCTCTACACCCAGTTCTATTGGACGGTGAACGCGCGCAGCCTCATGCATTTCCTCGGCCTGCGCGCCGAAGGCCACGCGCAGTGGGAGATACAGCAATACGCCGAGGCCCTGGCGGTCTCTTTCGAGGAGAAGATGCCCTGGACCTATCAGGCTTTCCTCAAGCACGCCTGGAAGGGCGGCAACTCCAAACTGGACGCGCAGAGGGAGAAGGCATGCTGAGCGCGCTCATCCTCCTCATTGCGGCCGGCGGCGTCTCGGCCCAAGAGGTCGCGGAGCTCAAGCGGGGCTCGCTCAACATCACCGTGCGCGCCCAGGGGACCGTGGTCACCGAGGACGTCTTCCGCCTGCGCTCCACCATCGACGGCCGGGTCGAGGCCGTCCTCGCCTCCTCCCATACCTGGGCCCAGCCCTCCACGGACCTGGCCTACCTCGCCAACGAAGAACTGGCGGCCATGATGGACGCCAACGCGACCACCCCCGACCAGATCCTGGAGACGCGCTGGCAGCGCGTGTACAAACCCGCCCCGGTTAGATGCCCGGACCCTTGCTTCATCCTCAAGGCCTTCATCCGCCCTAAGAAATGGGTCAAGCCCGACGCCGTGCTCTTCGAGGCCGCGCGAAAGCTCCGATTGACCGGCCGGGTGCGCGCCGGGGACACCCACCGCGTCAAGGACGGCCAACTCATCGTTTTCTGGAGGAAGGACGATCCTTCCGACAAGCACCAGGGCCGCGTCACCCGCTTCAAGCTCGACATCACCGGCGGAAAGCTCCGGCCCGGGGGGAGCTTCAGCGTCTACCTCGACGAGGATCATTACCTGCTCCCGGGCACGCTCTGGGAGGGCGAGATCGCCGCCTCGGCCAAGAAAGGCGTGCTCCGGGTCCCCACGCGGGCCTTGATACACTACAAAGGGGACACCTTCCTCCCGGTGCGCGTTTCCACGGGCATAACGACCTATGAGGAGACGGAGATCACCGCCGGCGCTTCCGAGCGGACGCGCATCCTGATCCTGGAGCCCGGACGCATGGGCTCCACCCGGTCCCATGAGCCCGAGCCCCAGCCGATCGATCCCCGGAAGGCCCGCTCCTCCGGGGACGAGTACGGCGGCTACGGCGAGCGGATCGATCCGGACGCGGACTACCCCAGCGACCTGCCCCGGCAGGAGGACTGATGTCAGAAACACTGGAAACACAGCCGGCCAAGGCCCCCGCTCCGGCCGCGGGCGCGGCCCCGACCTTCGTGAACTTCCAAATCCTGCGCATCGACCCGCGCTACCACACGCTCCTTTCAAACGAAAAAGTGGTGGCCAAGCAGGAGTTCCTCTCCTGTTACGACACTTTCCAGCGCCAGATGAAGCTCGCGGCCTACGGGTTGACCGGGCTCAGCGCGAGCGGCGACCTCCTGATCTGGCGCGTGAGCCCCGACCTCGCCCTCTTCAACCAGATGACCGGACGCCTCCAAGGAGCCGGTCTGGGGAAATACCTCACCCCCTCCCGCTCTTTCCTCGGCACGGCGACAAGCGGCGAGCCGGGAACCGCGCGATTCCTTTTCCTCCAGGCTTCGGCCCCTTCCTCCGAACTCTCCGGCCGCGGCCTCGCCGACGAGGTGCGGCGCCAGTGCGCGCCGTTCCCCGCGGTCCGTCTCCAGGTGATCGCGTGCGCGGGCCTCGACGAGTGGGGCCATGTCTTCGCCCTGGAGACCGAGGAGCCCCGGGACTACCTGCGCCTGGCCGCCGCGCTCGGCGAGATCCAGGGCGGGGCCCTGCGCAAGGCGCCCGCCCTCGCCTGCCTGCAGAAGGACATCCGGGACATCGTCGACGACCTGGGTTGAAGAACAAGCGGCTCTGCGTCCACCTCCATTTCGCGCCGCCCCAGGCGCGGACGCCTTGGGCGGGCGAGGAGGAAGAAGACCCCGCGTCCTGGCCTTTCCGGGACCCCTGGGAGCTGTATTTCCACCGCTGGGTCGAACCCCATCTGCGCGGGGCCCAGACCGACGAGGACGGCCTCCTCCTGGAGCCCGCCTCCTCCCTCGACGCGGCGGGCTTCAGCTTCTCCCCAGGCCTCCTCGCCTGGATCGAGTCCCATCGCCCGAGCGCCTACCGGCTCATCCTGGAGACCGACGCCCGCTCCCTTACATCGTCCGGCCACGGTGCCGCCGTGGCCGGCCTGCCGGACTGCCCGCCGGGCGGCAGGGTCGCCGCGTTGGCGGCTAGCCTGGAGGTGTTTTATATTAGCTTCGGCCGGAAGGCGGACGGCGCCTGGCTCGGAGAGGCCGCGGCCCCCTCCCTTCTTGACGCCGCGGCCGCATCCGACCTGCGCTTCGTCTTGGCCGCGGGTCGGCTCGGCTCTGAGGAGGACGGCGGGCATCTCCCCCTCCTCTGGGAAGATGGGTCCCGGGGACTCGCGGTATTCTTCCCGGACCCGGGGCTTTCCGGCGCGGTCGAAAAACTGGCGCTCCGTCTCGCATCCCGCTTGCACGCCGGGAACACGGCCGAGCTTGTGCTCCTGGCCGAGCGCGCCGAGAGATTCTCGGAGAACGGGCGCCAGGGAAGCCGCATACTCATCGCGGCGTTCTCCGAAATAGCCCGTCAAGAAACGTTCAAACCCGCCTCCCCGGCCGTTTTCCTGGACCTTTTCCCTCCGCCTCGGAAGCTGGAGCGGCCGCCGGCCCCGGCCCCCTCCGCGAGCGGAGAACGACCGCGCTGCGAGGACCGCGGCCCCTTGGCCGCGGCGACACGGGCGGCTCGTGCCGCCTTCAGGGACCATCTGCGGTACACACTGGGGTTTTTCCGCTCCCCGGCCCGGGATACCGGGCCGGGACTAGTGCCCTTGGCCCGCCTGCGCCGCAAGAGCCGCCTGGGCGAACGAAATCTTACCCTCTGCCGCGTCGTCGTCCACCCGGAAGAGGAGGCCTTCTTCGGCGCGGTTCTGCACCGGGGCAGGGTGGACATGGAATGCTTCCTGCTCCCCGGGACCGGCGAAGAGCGGTGCGCCGAGGAGACGCGCGGACTCTCGGCGGCTTTCGAGTCGCAGGACGGCGACGCGCTGGAAGCGGCTTTGACCGCCCTGGGCGGACTCCGCTTCGGCCTGGACTCGCTCCCGGCGAGCGACAGACGCCGGGCCGTGCTCGATCTCCTGCCTCCGGCCGGCGCCACGGGAGCGGCTCTACGCGCTTGGGGGGACGCCCTGGCCGCTTTCGAATCCGATCCGGGCAAGGCCCCGGGACTCTTTCTCGCCCTGCGCTCCGCCCTATCCGCGGGGATCACTCCCCGCTCCCTGCCCGAGGTTCCCTGGCTCAGGGAGCGCGCCCGAGCGCTCGCGGAGGGATTCTCCCGGAGCGGCGGAGAGGGGGCTTTGCAACCCCTCCTCGTTTTGCTCGAATTGCTCGGGTCCGGGCTCGGATCGGACCTGGGAGAGTTCGAAGCCGCCGCGCTCGAAGGATTGCGCGCGGGAGGGACCGCGGCCCCCTCCGCGAGCGGAGAACGACCGCGCTGCGAGGACCGCGGCCCCTTGGCCGCGGGCGCGGAGACGGAGCGCCTCGCCGCCATACTCGGCATCTCCCCGGCCGCATCGATGCGCTACCCAGTGACCAAGTCTGGAGGAAACGGATGATCACCAAGAAATTGTCTCTGACCTCGGACCAGGAGGCCTTGCTCCTCCTGGGCGAACAAGACTCCGTCCTCCGGCGCTTCGAGGCGGCGCATCAGGTGGAGATATTCGTGCGCCATGATCCCGACATGGAGGGACCGCAGGTATCCATCCGCGGCGTGGCCGGGCGCGTGCAGAAGGCCCACCGCCGCCTCAAGGAGCGCCTCGACCTCATCCGCGCGGGCGGGTCCGCGGACGCCGGGACCGAGGCGGTCTCGCCCGTCCCCTTCTTCGAGGGCAAGGCGGAGACCGGCTCGGACATAGTGCTGGTGAGCTCTTACGGCAAGGTCATCAAGCCCAAGAGCCCCCGCCAGAAGGAGTACGTGGACGCGATCCTGGGCGGGGACATGACCTTCGGCATCGGCCCGGCGGGCACGGGCAAGACCTTCCTCGCCGTGGCTTGCGCCCTGCGTTCGCTGAAGGCGCGGGAGGTGTCGCGCATCGTGCTCACGCGGCCGGTCGTGGAGGCGGGAGAGAAGCTCGGCTTCCTCCCCGGCGACCTCTACGAGAAGGTGAACCCCTACCTCAAGCCCCTCTTCGACGGCTTCTACAGCATGCTAGGCCCCGACAAGTTCCGCATGTGGCGCAACGACGAGATCGTCGAGATCGTCCCCCTGGCCTACATGCGCGGACGCACGCTGGAGAACGCCTTCATCATCCTCGATGAAGCCCAGAACACCACCGTCGAGCAGATGAAGATGTTCCTCACGCGCATGGGCACCGGCTCCCGCGTGGTGGTCACGGGCGACGTGACCCAGGTGGACTTGCAGAACGGGCGCTCCGGCCTGGTCGCGGTGGAGGAGGTGCTCAAGGGCGTTGAGGGCATCCGCTTCGTCCGCTTCCATGAGGAGGACGTGGTCCGCCATCCCTTAGTCAAGCTCGTCATCCGGGCCTTCGAGGCCTGGGAGAAGCGCAAATGAACGTCCTGCTCCTGGGGCGGCTGCCCGGCGGCCCGGTCCGGGGCCTGCTCCTCCAGGCGGCCCGGCTCGCCCTGGGCCCCGATCTGCGCCGGCGCGGAGAGCTCTGCGTGGTGCTCGTAGGCGACAAAGAGATCCGCCGCATCAACCGCGACTTCCTGGGCCATGACCGGACCACCGACGTCATCGCCTTCCGCCATGAGCCCCTGCGGGGCAAGCCCGAGGAGTCCCGGGAGGCTCCTCCCTTCGGGGACGTCTGCCTCAGCCTCGACACGGCGGCGCGCCAGGCCCGGGAACTGGGCCACGGCCTGACCCGGGAACTGGCGACGCTCGTGGTCCACGGGGTGCTCCATCTGCGCGGCTACGACGACCGGCGACCGGCGGATAGACGCAGGATGTTCGCGCGCCAGGAGAAGCTGGTCGACGCCCTCTTCAGACGGGGACGATCCCGGAGCGGATGAAAGACAAGGAGCGACCCTCAACGCCACAACGACAGCAGGAGAGCGGAATAGGTCCCGCTCTCCTGCTGTCGTTGTGGATCCTGACATTCGCCGCGCTCGCGTTCGTCCCGGACCAGAAGATACTGCGCTACAAGCTCCTGGCCGTCGAAGCCGGGGTGTGGCTTCTCCTGGCTTGCGCCGCCGCCTCCTGGCTTTCAAGCCGCCGCGCCTCATGGACGCGGACGCCGCTGGACATCCCCGTCCTTCTCTACGGCGCCTCCGGAGCGCTCTTCTATCTCCTCTCCCCCGAGCGCGGAGTCTCCCGCATGGAGTTCGCGCGCATGCTCTTCTGCGCGGCCGCTTTCTTCGCGGCCACGCAGACCTGGCCCCGACTGCGCGAGCCGCGGCGAGCCCTGTTCTCTTTCTCCTTCTGCGGTGCTTTGCTGGGAGTTTACTCATTGCTTCAACTTCGGGGCGGACTCTGGATATTGGCCGTCCCCCAGCTCGACCGGCCCATCGCCACCTTCGGGAACCCGATCTTCCTCGCCGCCTTCTTCCTGCCCGCGCTCATCCTGACCTTGGGCCTCCTAGCCGACCCTCCCGCTCCCTCGTGGCGCATACCGCTCGGCTTGAGCGCGGCGCTCTGCGCCGCTGGGGTGTGGGTCGCGCAGTCGCGCGCCGCCCTTGCCGGCGCGGCGGCGGCCGGCCTTCTCGCCGCTCTTCTTTCCCTCAAGGGAAGAGCGCGGGCCGCCGCGGTCTGCGTCGTCCTGGCCGGACTCGCCCTCGCGGGGGCGTGGTTTAGGACGCGGCAATGGACGCATGGGCTCATCTGGGCCGATACCCTGGCCTTATGGAAGGCCAACCCATTCTTCGGCTGCGGCCTGGGCCGCTTCCATGTGGAGTTCCCGGCCTACGCGTCGGACGCGCTCAAGGCCCTCTGGCCCCAACGCAAGGTCATCATCAATTTCGCGCACAACGAATATCTCCAGGCCCTCGCGGAGACCGGCGTGGCGGGGCTCTCGCTCTTGGTGTGGGTGGTCGGGGCTTTCGCCCGCTGGCTCTGGATGGAACTGCGCGAGCACGCGCGCCTGCGCCGTCTTGGCGGACCGGCGCTGGCGGCCGCGGCGCTCCTGGCCCAGGCCGTCTTCTCCCCGGACCTGCGCTTCGGGGTCTCCTCCTTCGTGGTCTTCGCCTTGATGGGCGCGGCCCTCTCCCAAGGCTCGGGCATCTCGGGGCCCCTGCCGGCCTTCCCCGGCCGGCTGGGCTGCGCGGCCCTGGCCGGGGCCTTTCTGCTCGCCTGGGGGAATCTCGCCGTCCAGCCCGCGTTGGCCGAGCGCCGCCTTTCGCGCGAACCCTCGTTCCATGTCGCCCATTCCCCGGAGTTGGAGAAGGCCTTCGCCGAACTCGAGGAGCGGCTCGCGCGCGACCCCGCCGACGGTGACGCGGCCGAGAACCTGGGCTATCTCTACGCCAAGGAGAAGCGCTGGCCCGAGGCCGTCGAAAAGTACGAGCTGGCCTCCCGCCTGCTCCCCGACCGCCCCGGGCCGTTCAATAATCTGGGCAACATCCACTATTCCCTGGGAGACCTCGAGAAAGCCATCGCCTATTGGAAGAAGTCCGTGGCCTTGGCTCCGGACCAACTCGACGCCCACCTCAACCTCGGCAAGTCCCTCTATGAGGTGGGCCGCCTGAAGGAATCCTCGGTGCACCTGCAGGCGGTGCTCAAGAAGGATCCCACCAACGAGAAAGCCCAGATCCTCCTCAAGAAGATGGTCGAATAAGACGGTTCTTGGCGCTTTCGTCAAATCCCCTGGATTTGGCGAAAGCGCCGCTCAGGAACCCGGGCGGCGGGGCCGCCCCGCGACGCTGGGGCGCTTGGGACGGTAGCCCGCGCTCTTGGGGGAAGGGACGCGATGGACGAAGTCCCCGAGGGCCTCGCCGGCGCGGCGACGGCGATCCAATAGGGCCGCCGTGGGCGGCCTGCCGGGGATGAGGCAGTCCGGGCCGGAGCCGATGAGGTCCCTGCGCCCGGCCTTGAGCAGGGCCTCCCGGACCTCCAGATAATTCTCGGGCTTGAAGAATTGGAGCAGGGCGCGCTGGAACTTGCGCTCGCTGAGTTTCCGGGCCACGGGGACCGGAGCCCCGGTCTCCGGATCCTTGCCCGTGTAATACATGGCCGTGGCCAGGTCGAAGGGGGCCGGGATGAAGTCCTGCACCTGGTCGGGCCGGAAGCCGCTCTTCTTGAGGAACACGGCGAGGTCGATCATGGCCTTGAGATCCGAGCCGGGATGGCTGGCTATGAAATAAGGGACCAGGAACTGGTCCTTTGCGGCCTTGCGGCTCTCTTCCTTGAACTTCTCCGCGAAATCTTCGAAGGTGTCGTGCGCCGGCTTCTTCATGAGGCCGAGCACGCGGGGGTCGGTGTGCTCGGGCGCGACCTTGAGCCGCCCGCCCACATGATGACGCGCCAGTTCGCCCATGTATTCCGGGGAGAGCCGGGCCAGGTCCATGCGTATCCCGCTGGCCACCAGCGTCTTCTTCACTCCCTCGACCTCGCGCGATTTCTTCATGAGCTCGGTGAGCGGGCCGTGGTCGGTCCCCAGGCATTTGCAGATGACCGGGCTCACGCAGGAGAGGCGCCGGCATATCTTCTCGATCTCGGGCTTGGTGCAGCGCATTTGGTACATGTTGGCCGTGGGGCCGCCGATGTCCGAGACCGTCCCCTTGAACTCCGGGTCCCGGCCCATGGCCTTGAGCTCGGCGAGCACGCTGCCCTCGGAGCGCGACTGTATCGTCCGGCCCTGGTGCGTGGTGATGGAGCAGAAGGTGCAGCCTCCGAAACAGCCCCGCATGATCGTCACCGAGTCCTTGATCATCTCATAGGCGGGGATGCTTTCCCGGTAGGAGGGATGCGGCTTGCGCGTGTAGGGGAGGCCGTAATAGTAATCCATCTTCTCCGCGCTCACCGGAAGCTGGGGCGGGGTCTGCACCACGGCTCGCGCCCCGTGATATTGCACGAGGGTCTTGGCGTTGAAGGGGCTCGTCTCGCGGTGGATGAGCCGCGTGGCCTCCAGGAACCGGTCCTTGTCCTTGGCCGCCTCCTCGAAAGAAGGCAGGCGCACCGCGTCCCGCGCGGGCGGGGTCTCGCTGGCGCCCATGGCGTAGGCGACGCCGCGCAGGTCCCGCAGGTCCTTGAGGGTCTTCCCGGCGGCCAGGCGGCGGGCGACCTCCACGATCGTCTCCTCGCCCATGCCGTAGGCCAGCAGGTCGGCCTTGGAATCCATGAGGATGGAGGGACGGACCGTGTCGCTCCAGTAATCGTAGTGCGCCAGGCGCCTTAGGCTCGCCTCGACCCCGCCCGCGATGACCGGCGTCCCCGGGAAGGCCTCGCGCGCCCTCTGGCAGTAAGGGAGCGTGGCCCGGTCCGGACGCAGGCGTATCCTCCCCCCGGGGGAGTAGGCGTCGTCGTTGCGCACCTTCTTGTTGGCCGTGTAGTGGTTGATCATCGAGTCCATGTTCCCGGCCGAGACCGCGAAGAAGAGGCGCGGGCGCCCGAAGCGCCGCCAGGGCTCGCAGGAGCGCCAATCGGGCTGGCTGAGGATCGCGACCCGGAAGCCGTGGTCCTCGAGCACGCGCCCCAGGATGGCCATGGCGAAGGAATAGTGATCAATATAGGCGTCGCCGGTCACGAACACGATGTCGACTTGGTCCCACCCCCGCTCCTCCATGTCCCGCCGCGTCATGGGCAGGAAGGGTCGGGCGGGAGTATAGAGGGAGCTCAT
Source organism: uncultured Elusimicrobia bacterium (assembly GCA_964359165.1). Classification (GTDB taxonomy): domain Bacteria; phylum Elusimicrobiota; class Elusimicrobia; order UBA1565; family UBA1565; genus CAYHRV01. Next base: position 6,414 of record CAYHRV010000011.1, on the reverse strand, counting down.
CGCATCTCCCAGACGAGGACCTCGGCTCCGGTCTTGGCGTCCGCCGTGAGTCGCGGGTCGCCCGCTCCGCTCAGGCGCACGGCGTCGCCCTCCGCCACCTCTCCCGCACCCTGCAGGACCGCCCCGCCCTTGGCCAAGAACAGGTGGGTATAGGGGGCAGCCGGGAGCCGGACTTCCTCGCCGGGTTTCAGGCGTCCCGCCCAGAGCGTGGCGCCTTTCTGGCGGATGGATATCGCCGCATGCTTCGGGTCCCCGGAAGCGACCGCGATCAGGCCTCCCCGGTCGAGGTCCTTGCCGATGTCGAGTTGTTCATAGCCGGGCTTTATCCTGGCGGTGTCGGGGCGCACCCACATCTGGACCAGGCGCACGGGCTTGCTCCCGTTGGGATTGATCTCGGAGTGCCATATCCCGGTCCCGGCGCTCATCCTCTGGGCGAGGCCCGGATAGACGACGCCTTGGTGACCCTCGGAGTCCTTGTGCTCGAGCTCGCCTTCGAGCACCCAGGTGAGTATCTCCATGTCGCGATGGGGATGCGTCATGAACCCGGTCCCGGGCGCGATGATATCGTCGTTGCTGACCAGGAGCAGGCCATGGCCCATGTTCTCCGGGTCGTAGTGCTCGGCGAAGCTGAAGCTATGGCGAGAATCGAGCCAGGAGGTCTTGGTCAGGAACCTCCCCGCCGCCCGCCGGATGTCGATCTTCTTTTCCGCCATGGGGCCGAGCGGCCATGATATCAAAATCGCGCGTCGGCCCCGGGATCGAAGAACTTTTCCTTGAGGACGAGGGACACGTTCACAAGGCCGATGAGCGCGGGCACTTCCACCAGGGGGCCGATCACCGCGGCGAAGGCCTGGCCGGAGTCAATCCCGAAGACGGCCACGGCCACGGCTATGGCGAGCTCGAAGTTGTTGCTGGCCGCCGTGAAGGAGAGCGTGGCCGTCCTCGGGTAATCGGCCCCGATCTTCCTGCCCAGCCAGAAACTGACCAGG
>CAYHRV010000011.1:0-5415 GCA_964359165.1 uncultured Elusimicrobia bacterium | reverse complement strand
GACGACGAAGTAGATGAGGAGCGGGACCGCGATCCTCAGCACGTCCAAGGGGATGCGGACGATGGCCTCGCCCTTCAAGCTGAACATCACGACGATGGTGAAAAGCAGGGAAACGAGCGTCAGCGGGCTGATGCGCGGGATGAATTCGCGCCGGTACCAGTCGCTCCCCTTGGCTCGGACCAGCGCGAAGCGCGTCAGCATCCCGGCCAGGAACGGGATGCCCAGATAGATGAAGACGCTGCGGGCGATCTGGCCGATGCTCACGTCGACCGCCGCCCCCGAGAACCCGAAGACCGGGAGCAGCAGCGTGAGGAAGACGTAGGCATAGGCGCTGTAGAAGAGCACCTGGAACACGCTGTTGAACGCGACCAAGCCGGCCGCGTACTCCGTATCGCCCTGCGCCAGCTCGTTCCAGACGATGACCATCGCGATGCAGCGAGCCAGCCCGATCATGATGAGGCCGACCATGTATTCGGGATAGTTCCGCAAGAACACGATCGCAAGGACGAACATGAGGACCGGGCCGATGACCCAGTTTTGGAGCAGAGACATCCCGAGCACCCTCTTATCCCGGAACACGCCGCCGAGCCCCTCATAGCGGACCTTCGCCAGCGGCGGGTACATCATGAGGATGAGCCCGATCGCGATCGGCACGTTGGTGGTCCCGGACTGGAACCGGTTGATGAACGCGGGCAATCCCGGGAAAAAGCAGCCCAGCGCCACGCCGAGGGCCATGGCCCCGAAGATCCAGGCGGTCAGATAGCGGTCCAAGAAGGAAAGCCGTCCTGATACCGGGGTTTCGCGGGGATCGCTCGTCATGTCACCCTGCTCCTTTCACGCCGCTCGAGACGAATTCGGCGATCCTCGCCTTGATCTCATCGCGGACCTCGCGGGTCTTGGCGAGTTTTTCGGCCTCCGTGCCCAGAAAGCCCGCGGGGTCCCGGAAGCTCCAGTGCATCCTCTCCCGGACCAGGCCCGGAAAGAGCGGACAGCGTTGCGAGCTGGACTCATCGCAGACGGTCACGACGTAATGATAGCTCCGGCCCCGCTTGGAGAGGTCGAAGACGCTCTTGGTCTTGGCGCCGGAGATGTCGATGCCGAGCTCCTTCATGGCCTCAACCACCACCGCATTGAGCTTGCCCGGCTCCAATCCGGCGCTCTCGGCCTCGAAGCGATCCCCCGCGAGATGCCTCAGGAGCGCCTCCGCCATCTGGCTCCGGCCGGAGTTGTGGATACAGACGAACAGCACGCGGACTTTGCTCACCGCGCGGATCAGCGGCATGGGCGCCTCCTCAGGGCGGCCAGCTTGGCGGCGTCGCGGCGCAGGACGGGGACCTCGTCGAGGCAGTCGTCCACGCAATCGAGCAGGCGTTTTTGGAAAGTCGTCTTGGCGGGAGCCAGCGCATAATAGCGCCAAAGGCCCTCTTTCCGGTCGACGACCAGTCCGGCCCTCTTGAGGTAGCCCAGATGGCGCGAGACCTTCGGCTGGCGGGCCTGAAGGACTCCCATGATGTCGCAGACGCAGATCTCGCCCTTGCCCAGGAGGTGCAGGATGCGAAGGCGGGTCTCGTCGGCGAAGGCCCGGAACATCTTGTTCACGGGGAGCTCAATCATATTCGCCTATGCGAATATAGTACCACACCCCGGCCGCCCATATCAACGAGAGCCCGCAACGCCTCGAAAAGACGCTCGATGTTCGCTTGGATCGCGCGCGGACTCCTGAGGACGCTCGAAAGCATGGCGATGCCCTCCTGAGTGAATACCAAGGGCAGGTGCCCGCCGAAGGAGCGCCTCGACGGTGTCGCATTTTGCGACACCACGGCGTCGGCCTCCTCCACGGTGAGCTGAAACATGAAATCCTCCGGAAACCGATCGATATTCCGTCGGACCTGCTCTCGCAGCCGCCTCGGCTTGACCCCATACAAGGCGGCTAACTGGGCATCGAGCATGACGCGCCGCTTGCGGATCATGAAGATTCGGGGTCTGATTTCCCCCAAAAGAACAGGAAGGTCGCCCATACCCACAAGTACGGATGAGCCCGCAAATAGTTCCCTGCCCGTTTTAGACGAGTTTAGAACTTGGATCTACGCAGGAGAGCGGTCGCGATGGCGGCACCCGGCTCATTCCCCGCTTCCGAATCGGCGCATGCTCCAACCCCATATCGGGGTGATGTCAAAATAGATCGTCTCCGTTTCACCCGTTTCGCCCCGCTCCGGCCCCAACTGCCACGCATCGTACCAGCGGCCGCCCGACTCCAGAGAGGAGCGGGAAAGCACCCTCCGCCCTGCCGCCTGACCGGCGATGGCGTCCTGCTGCTCCTCAAGATAGACCGTCCGGAAGGCGGTCTGGGGAGTCTTCCCGTCTCCCGAGCGGCGCACCGAATCAACTAGCCCGCGGGCCATCCGCCGGTGGAAGCGCCCTCGCTCCCGGTCTCCGAGTTGAATGCATGCCGTGGCGGCATGCCCGTGCGCTTCGGTGAGGACGGGATGGACCGAGAGGAGCGCGTTCGCCAGCGGCAGAGCCTCCTTGAATTCCTCGTCCTCGACGGCGCTCCTGAGGGCGTGCAACTGGTCGCGGATGGATTCCCCGTAGGGGTCGTAGTCCTCGGACTCGGGATAGCGCCGGCGCTGCTCGTCGAAGTAGGCTTCGGCGCGGGCCGGGTCGTTCCAGGACTCCATGAGCGTGCTCATGGCCGCGGTGCTCAAACCGACCGATTCTCTGGTCGGCTCGGCCGGGGGCGCGGCGGTCAGGTCCCAGACGAGGCCGCTGCCGCTCGGGCCGGCCACGGCCACGGACCTCCCATCTGGAGAGAATGCGAGCGTCGGGCCGGCCTCAGCTTGATCGTGGAAGACCGTTACACGCTTCGCGTCGGCGGGATCCATGAGGTCCAGGGACCACTTGCCCCCGGTGGCGCTCGCGTAGACTAGGCCGATGACGAGCTTTTTGGGACGGGGCAGCAGCTTGCCTACCCCGTCGCCGATCCCGATCCGGTCGAAGCGCTCGCCGGAAGGGACCCCGACGAGGTAGAGCAGGTTGTTGTTGCGATCCCGCGCGATGAGCGTCCCGCCATCGCCCGAGAAGGCAAGGTCCAGGATGAAGGTCCCCCGCCTGCGGGGCGCCGTCTTCACGAAGAGCCGCCGTCCCGTGGCGGCGTCCCACAGGTGCATGGAGTCGTCCTTGCTCGACGTGGCGACGAACCTGCCGTCCGGGGAGAGCGCCATGCCTTCGACGGCTTCGGAGTGCTCGGTCAAGGACTGTACATTGACGCCCGAGGCGACGTCCCAGACCTCGAGGTTGTGCCGTTCGCCGTTCGAGACCAGGCGCGCGCCGTCGGGCATGAAGGCTAGATGCGCGACCGCCACTCGGCCAGGCCGGATCGTGCGCAGGAGACGCCCTGTCCGAACATCGTGGACCAGCAGACGACGGTCCTCGCCTCCGGAAGCCAGGATGCGGCCGTCGGGGGAGAACGCCAGCGCCCGCACAGCCTTCTGATGGCCGGACAGGCGTCCGAGCTCGCGACCGCTGGCGGGGGAGTAGAGGCGCACGGAGCCGTCGCGGCATCCCGCGGCGAGGGATTTCCCGTCGGGCGAGAACGCCAGCGCGTCGATCGCCCCCTCCGGCGCCTGGCTCCCGAAGCGGACTTCAGCCCCCGCCGGCAGGGGCGGGTCTCCGCGGGCGGCGGCCGCCGCGAGCGCGGCCAGGAGCAGCAGCCCTTTCATGGAGCACGCCTGCGCAGGAGGCCCAAGGCGCGGGAGGTGCCGACCGACCGGAGGGCTTGGGCCACGACGGGTCCGAACAGCGTGCCGTCGCGCTCCAGGCGCCGCTCGAGCGCGGGAAGCACCGGGTCCCCCTGCGGCCCGCAGCGGCCCATGAGCTCAACCGCCCAATGGGCTGTCGTAGGCTCGCCGTGGCTGATCGCGTCGACCAACGCCGCCGCGACGGCGCCATCCGTCTCCCCCAGACGGATCAGCCCTTCCGCGCCGTCAAGCCTCACGAGCAGGGCGTCGTACTCGAGGAGCCCCGCGAAATAGGAGCGGACGACCTCGCGCTCCCTTCCGAGGGCGATGAGCGCGTGGGCCGCGTGGAGCGCGACGTCCCACCGGTCCCAAGGATAGAATTCGGTGACCCCTTCCTTGAGGGCCTTGAGCGCCTCGGGTGTGTCGGCGCCGATGCGGCCCAGGGCGTCGGCGGCGGCGCAAGCCGCCTTGCCCCACGAAGGGGACGCGCGGAAGGCGAGGGTGGAGGCGGCTCCCTTGGCTGGCGGACCAATCCGGCCCAAGGCCTTGGCTGCCTCAATCACGGTGCCCGGCTCGTGATCATACAGGAGACTCGAAAGCCCTTCCACGGCCGCGGGGTCCGGAGCGCCCAGCCGCTCCAAGGCGGCGGCGCTGGCCTCGGCCACGGAGGGCTCGTCGCCCGCGGCGAGGACCAACGCGAACAGCGCGGGGCGCGCGGCTTCTCCCAACCGCCCCAACTCGCGCGCGCTCTGGGCCCGGTCCTCGGCCACCGGCCCGCTGCGGAGGGAATAGACCAGGGCCTCGACCTGGGAGGGAGCGCGCAGGCGCGCCAGAGGCGCCGGCGTGGGAGGGGGCGGCTCTTCGACCGGGACGAATCTTTTGAGGGCGGCGCGTGCCTCGGCCGTGTCGATGGCGTGCAGGGCCTTCAGACCGGCGGGTTGATACCAATCGTTTTTGAGCTCCAGCCAGCGGACGATGGCGGGGACGGCACTGCCGGCCTTGGCGCCGTACCGGGCCAGGACATCGGTGGCGCGTTGGGCGACCCAAGGCTCCGTGGCCTGGTCCGCGGTCCGCCGCACGACGTCGGTCAGGAACAGAAGGACGCGCGGCTCCTCCTCTCCCAGCCGCCGCAGCCCCTCGGCCGCGTGAATCCGGCTGTCTACCGAGCTCATCCGGCTGTTGAACTTCTTTCGAAAGTAGGCCAGCGCCGACTCCCGGCCCTTCCCGAGGGCGGTCAAGGCGTAGGCCGCTTGCAGGGGGATGTCCCAGAGGCCGGGGTCGCGGATCCGGGTCGCTTCCTCGAGCGTGGCGACGACCGCCGGACTGGCCTCCCCGATGAGGCCGATCGCCTCGGCCCAGGTGCCGCCCCAGCCCGACTCCTGCAGGATGCGGGAGGCCAGCGCGGGAACGGCGGCGCGGGCGGGAGGACCGATGCGGCCCAAGGCTTTCGCCGCGCTCAGCCGGGCCCAGGATTGCCGATGGTCGAGCAGGACGACGAAGTCAGCCACAGCCTCGGGCTTCGGGGCGCCGATGCGATCGAGCGCGTCGCGGCTCTCCTTCTGGACCGACCGGTCGTGATCCGAGTCTCTGCCCTCGTCATCGGTGGCCATGATCAGTGGGGCCACCGCGACTCGGGCGGCCGGCCCCATACGGCCCAACGCCCGGGCGCTCGCCACGC
>CAYHRV010000010.1:0-28007 GCA_964359165.1 uncultured Elusimicrobia bacterium | reverse complement strand
CCCCCCCCCCCCCCCCCCCCCCCCCCCCCCCCCCCCCCGCCCCCCCCCCCCCCCGCCCCCCCCCCCGCGCCCCCCGGGGGGGGCCGGCGGACCCCGGCCTGCCCGAGCCGGAGGGTGCGGGCTGGACGAGCGGGCCCAACGAGAGCATCCAGAAGGACCCGGACGGCACGTTCACGCTGCGCACGGGCGAGGGCGAGAAGATCGCCTTCGTCCCATTAGGCGAGCTCAACCAGCCCATCAACGGCACGGGCGGGCAGTTCGCCCGGGTGGTTGATTACTATGGCACGCTCACGGCCGGAGGCTTCCTGCTCAATGGAACCCCCGGTACCATGGAACTGCGCGAGAAGGACGGGATAACGACGCGCTACGGCGTGTTTCAGTCGAGCTATTTCCCGGTGCAGGTGACGGATAAGAACGGGAGCACGATCAGCCACGAACGGGACGCTTCGGGAAGGCTGATTCGTTCCGTGGACAATCACGGAAGAGCCTTGAGCTTCACCTACGACCCGCAAGGGAAGATGACGAAGGTGGCTGACAACACACCCGTTGCCAGGTCGATCAGCTACGTCTACGACCCGGCAACCGGGGACAAGCTCAGCGAGACGGACTCGAAGGGCGACGTGACCCGCTACGCCTACGACTTAAACCACCGCATGACCAAGATCACCTACCCCAACGGGAGCGCGAGGGCTTACGCCCATGACGCGAGGGGGCGGGTTTCGGTCGAGTGCGAGGACAGCAACGCGGACGGTATTTGCGGTCCAGGCGAGGATGCCACGAGCTACGCTTATTTCGCGTCGAGCACCGTGGTGACCGATGCCCGCAACGCCCGCACGGTCTACGACTTTATCGAGAAGAGCGGACTCAGGAAGGTGAGCAGGATCACGGACGCTGGGAATAAGATAACGGCGTTCACTTACGACGACAACATGAACCTGATCGTCCAGACCGATCCGTTGAGCAGGACTACGCGCTACCTATACGACAAGCGGGGCAACGTGACGATGGCCACCGACGCGGACAACAAGATCACGCAGACGGTTTACGAGCCGAGTTTCAACCAGCCCACCGAGGTTTACGACGCCAGGAACAACAAGACCGAGCTGGTCTACGATGGGAAAGGAAATCTTGTTCAGGTGAGGGACGCGCTCAAGAATCCTACGCTGATGAGCTACGACGGAAAAGGGCACGTCACGGCCACCAAGGACGCTCTTGGCAGGGTCACGGCCTTCGGCTACGAGGACGGGGCGCTGATGAGCGTGACGGACCCCCTGAACAGGACCACCCAGATGAGGCGGGACGCTCTGGACCGGGTGATCCAAAACACCGACCCCAAGGGCAAGAACACGGTCTTCGACTATGACCCGCTGGGGAACCTGGAGAAGGTCACCGACCACCTGGGCGGGGTGACGAGCTACAGCTACATCAAGGGTCGCAACGCGAAACTGCTTGGGACCGTCATAGACGCCAAGCGTTCCCCCTCGGGTCCCGGCACCACGTTCGGCTACGACACCCGGGGCAGGCTCATCAGCGTGACCAACGCTCTGGGCCAAGCGAAGACTTTCGGCTACGACGAAAACGACAACCTGATATGGTCCAAGGACGCGAACCAACGCACGACCACATTCGAATACGACAAACTGAACCGGCTCGAATTCAAGCATCTGCCTGCCACCCCAGACGACCTTGGGGGAACGGTGGTCTATGTTTATGACGATGCGGGGAACCTCACGAAGATCACCCATCCCTATAACGGCTCGATAGAAATGACCTATGACAACCTCAACCGGGTGATCAGCAGCGTGCAGACGCTGCCCGGTGGGCAGAGCTACACGATCGGCTACGTCTACGACCCCAACGGCAACAAGACGCTGATGACTACGCCGTGGCTCAACTTCAGTTATGTTTACGACGCGCTCAACCGCTTGGAGTCGCTGACGAACCCGGAAGGCAGACGTTGGACCTTCGGCTACGACCCCACGGGCAAGCGCACGCGACTGACATACCCCAACTTCACCGAGACCAGCTACGCCTACGACGCGGCGGGGCAGCTCCTGCAAATACTGCACCGCAACACGCTGGACAACACGGCGCTGGCGTTCTCGACGTACAGCTATGACGCGGCGGGCAACAGGACGAGCATGCACGATATGACGGGGGCGCACGTGTTCGGCTACGACGATTTGCACAGGCTGATTTCAGCGAGCCATCCCCCGGGCTCAAACATCGCCGTGAAAAACGAGGTATTCGATTACGACGGCGTGGGGAACAGGACCTTGGACGCGCTAAGAACTGGCTACCAATACGATGCCGCCAACAGGCTCCAGGCGGACAGCCAGTACACCTACGGCCACGACGACAACGGGAACTTGATATGGGCGAGGGGGCTCTCCGGGCAGACGACGAGCTATGGTTACGATGCCGAGAACCAGCTTGTGCGCGTAAGCCTGCCGGATGGGACAATCGTCAGGCACAAGTACGACGGCCTTGGGCGCAGGATCGAGAAATCAACCGGAACGGTCCCGAGCCAGACCGCCCGCTACATATATGATGGTCCGCGCGTTTTGGCAATTCTGGATGGGAACAACGAATTGGCGACGCTGTTCACAAACGGACCTGGGCCAGTGGAACCCCTCAGCATGAGGCGAGGAGGGCAGGAGCATTTCTTGCACCCAGATGGATTGGGCAGCATAGTGGCGTTGACGGACGCAGGCGGCAACGGCGTTGAGAACTATGAATACTCGGCCTTTGGCAGGGCGGTGGTGAAGGGCGGAAATGGAAGCATTTACGCCCAATCCCAGTTGGGAAATCCGATTTTATACGCCGGGACGCAATATGATCCGGAGACTGGCTTCAATCACGCGCTGTATCGGGACCAGAATCCGGACATGGGCAGATGGACGCAGGAGGACCCGATTGGGTTTATGGGTGGTGATGTGAATCTATACGCATACACGCACAATCAGCCGACTGGATTCTCGGATCCAAGTGGATTGAGCGCGCAGGATGTCGTCACAATTTTTGTGGTCTATAGGCAGCTTCTTATGGAAATGAATCGTAAAGGTTTACGATACCCCTCAAGCGGAGTCGCGGCCGCGGCCATCAATAATCTCATGGGTAGTATTTTTGACTTGACCAAGGGCCAGCATGGTCGGAATTATGGGGCGTGCCTACAACAATCTCAGGGAGTCAAAAGAGGGCTTGTCGCTGCCCAGCAGTATGTCCCCCAAACGTTCGATGTGTCATGGCAATTTGAGACCATTATGATTCCGGGTACGCACCATTATATTGTTAGAGCAAGGTCATCTGACCCCAATGACCCAGTAGTTTACTTGGATCCTTTGTTTGGAGTAGCGTACTGAAGGCATGTGGCGACATGGAGGACAACGACATGAAGGATGAGAATATTCGTGCAAGAAAATACTTGGTCGTGGCAAATTCATGGTGCGTAGGAATAACATTAATTTTTTCTGGATATCTATTATTCTTCAGCCCTTTCGTCGCAATAAGGCATGAATCGGCGCAGGGGGCCGAACGAATCGCTCGGATTGTTAACACAGATCAACTGCGGGATGAATGTGAAACCATGGCATTGGAACTACAAGGGGCTTTTGTGAGGAAAAACACAGATTTGCCCATTTTTTCATTGTACGTTCTGTTCGTATTGGGCGTTGGCGGAGTAAATCTATTTCTAATTCAAAAGCTGGAGAATGAAGCTAGTGCGAAATAGAGGCTATGTGTCCGGAGGCAAAAATGACACAGGGGGATAGGTGGGAACCCTGAAGATGGCCCATAGAGGGTTCACGCCATAAAATCGTAGGAGGGACTTTGAATAGGTTGATGATTCCATTCTGCTTTCTCGCCATGGTTCCTGCGGGATTCGCCGAGGCCCCGAAGCTCTCGTGCGACGAGGTCCGCCAGGCTCAGCTTGAGCGGGAGCCGGGACTCCTGATCATCGACGTGCGCCCTCCCGCCGACTATGCGGCGGGGCACATCCAGGGCGCGAAGAACATCCCGGCCTACGAGCTCGGCTCCCTGGCCGTGCCGCGGGATGGGAAGGTCGTAGTCTACTGCCCGGACCCTTCCTGTCCCTCGGATACCACGGCCGCGGACAAGCTCGCCGGCATGGGCTACTCGAATGTGTCGGTCCTGGAGGGCGGCTTGGCCGCTTGGTCCAAGAAGGGCTATCCGGTCGAGCGGCCCAAGACCGTGGCCAAGGGTCCGAGGCAGATGCCGGCGTCCGAGGCCAAGAGGAAGCTGGATGGGGGGAAGATTCTTGTCTTAGATGTGCGCCCGGCCCCTGAGTTTGCCGCTGGCCATATTCCGAGTGCCAGAAATCTGCCCTTGGAGAATCTGGGCGCAGCCCCGTCCATCCCCAAGGACCGGCCTGTCCTGGTCTATGATCGCGTTTCCGCTCGAAGCCGAAAGGCCGCGGAAAAACTCTTGGAAGCAGGCTATGAGGCATCGGAACTGTCTGGGGGGCTGGCGGGCTGGGCGGCCATGAAGTACCCGGTGGAGGTCAAGTAGTGGCAAACCGCAAGGCAAGGACGGCCGCCGCGGCCCGCGCGCTGTTCGCGCTGGGCGCGGCGCTGCTTGTCCCCAAAACCTTGCGGGCGCAGTTGAACACCCTCTGCGCGGAGGTCAAGCTGGAGATCCTCCAGGAGGCGACGCTTGAGCGCGAAGCCTTCGACGCGAGACTCGTCGTCAGCAACAACCTATCAGACACGCCGTTGACCGGGCTCAGGGTGCGGGTGGTTATCAAGGACGTGGATGGCAACTCGGCCGACCAGCGGTTCTTCGTAAACGTGAGCACGCTCACCAACACCAACGCGGTGGACGGCACGGGAGTGGTTCAGTCGAGCTCTTCGGCCGATATACACTGGCTCATCATCCCCTCGACCGGCGCTGGCGGGACCAGCCTCGCGGGCAGGCGCTACGCGGTGAACGCGACGATCACCGGCGCCACCGGCGGCACGCCCCAGAACGTGACCACGTTCGATGACTTCATCACCGTCTATCCCCAGCCGTCGCTAAGGCTGGAATATGTCCTACCTTTCGAGGTTTTCGGAAACGAACCCCTGACCGACGCGATAGAACCCATCGAACCGTTCCCCCTGGGCGTGCGTGTGATTAACGCGGGCTACGGCACGGCCAAGAACTTTAAGATAGACTCGGCCCAGCCCAAGATCATCGACAACAAACAAGGGCTGGACGTGAGTTTCCAGCTTCTTGGCACCGTGGTGGGAGGCAAGACCATACCCGATACTCTGCTCGTGCCCTTCGGCGACATTCAAGGCGGCGGCGTCGCCCAGGCGTCCTGGATTATGTCCGCGACCCTCTCCGGCAGGTTCATCGAGTTCACCTCCACTTTCACCCACGCGGCCGAGTTGGGGGGAAAGCTCACTTCGCTCATTGAGAGCGTAACCACCTACACCCTACTCAAGGACGTGCGCGTGGATCTGCCGGGCCGCGATTCGACCCCGGACTTTCTGGTGAGCACCACGACCTCGCGCGAAGATATGGAGAGGTTGTTGGACTCAGGCGACGAGCCCGCGGCCGACCTCCTGCTTGAGTCCGACCAGAGCGTTCCGATCAAGGTCGCAAACGTAACCGGCCGCCTGGAAGGGTCCTTGGGAGGCTCGAACTCGCGCCTTCAGCTCGTTCTGGAGAACGTGGGCCCAAATGTCTGGGCGCATGTCTCGGTGCCTCTGCCTTACGGGGCGGGCTTGGTGTTGGGCCCGGCCCGGAGGTCGGACGGCAAGGTATTGGACCCGAAAAACGTTTGGATATCAAAACACTTCAGGGTATCCGACAGGGTTCTGCTCTACCACCTGCACATCCTGGACCGGACCTCCGAGGCCGCGTCCTATGTTCTGGACTTCGATCCGAACCGGGTGGATCAAGCTCCGGGCGCGGTCACGGACTTGGCGGCTCTTACCGGGGCGGAAGGCGGCCAGATTATCCTGGACTGGACCGCGCCGGGAGATGACGGCTACGCGGGCGACATCCTCGGTGGGCGCTATCTTGTCCAAGCCTCGCTCAACGCGGACGCGGCCTTCTACCCCGCCTCGGCCCAGGTGAACCGGGGCACCTCGACCACGGCCGGCCGCGCGGAGACGCTCGTGGTCTCGGATCTTATCGGCAACGCGACACAGTATCTGCGCCTCTGGCTGCAGGACACTGGCGGGGCGATCTCCGGCCTATCCAACCCGGCCACGGCCTACACCCTGCCCAATCCGCCCAAGGACCTGGCTTTTGTTGCCGTTGGCTCTGATACTCTCATTGTCCGTTGGGCTGCGGGCAACAACGATCCTCCCGTGGAGTACCAGGTCTCCATAGACAGCGACGCGGCAGGACCGCCGGTGATGGAAAGTCCGTTCCAAGACCCTTTCGGCACCGGCTTGCTCAATGCCATGGGACTGCGCCCCAACACGCGCTATATGGTGAGCGGTATGGCGCGCAACCCGGCTACGGGCGTTTCCTCGCAGTTCGCCGTGCTGGGCTCCACCCATACCTTGGCCGTGCCGGCCGAGGCCGATGCCGTCTCGGCGCACATCAGCAGCGCCGTGATCCGGTGGTCCGCGGGCCAAAACCCGCAGGGCACGGAGTTTTTTGCCGAGCTTTCCACGATGGCGGCGCGCGAGCCCTTGTTGCAGGCAAGCGGCTGGATTCGGGAGTTGAGCTTCACTTTCCCTGGATTGGCGCTCAACACGACCTATTACGCGAGGGTCAAGGCCAGAAACGGGTCCGGGGTGGAGACTCCCTTTACCGACCTGGGCGAGATACGGACGGGTTTCTTCGACTTGTTGCCCCCAAGGACCATGCTCAATCTCAGCACGCCGAGTTACGGCACGAGCACCCTGTTCATATCCTCCGCCACGCTCTTTACTCTTACTGCCCAGGACGACGCCCTGGCGCGCCTGGACGGCCTTGGGAAGGGAGTTTCGCATACTTTTATTTCAGTGGATGGAGGCTCTTTCGCGCTTTCTTCCGGGACGATCTCATTTTCAACGGAGGGGGCGCACGAACTGCGCTACTACAGCATGGACGAGGACGGCAACGCCGAGTCCACCAAGACCGCCCGGGCAGTGGCGGACCTCACAATGCCAAGGACTGAGGTCGCATTCACGACGGGTGTTTTCACGGACGAGAACGGACTGGTCTTCCTAGCCGCCGGCACCGGCGTAGAGTTCTCGGCCCAGGACATCGGCTCCACGGCGACTGCATCGGGGGTCGGACGGACCGAGTATCGCGTGGACGCGGCCACCGACGCATCTTTCAGCGTGTTCCAGGCGAGCTTCTCCCTGGCTGGAGGCGAGCGCCGGATCGAATACCGGAGCATTGACAACGTAGGAAACGCGGAGCCTTTGCGCGCCATGAGTGTGTTCGTGGATACGGCTCCACCCGCGACCAGTTTTTTGATTGGGACCCCTTCATTTATCGCGCAATCAAGCCCCACGTTCGTGAGCACGCAAACGGCGCTTGAATTGATCGCGGCGGACCCCATGGCCTCTGGAAGAGCCTCGGGCTTTAAGGATACTTGGCTGCGCGTGGGAGAAAGCGGCTTCGCCGTCCAGTCCGGGACCTTCACATTGCCGGGGCCCGATGGTATCAAGACTCTTGAGTTCTTCAGCCGCGATCATGCTGGCAACATGGAGCCCGTGGTTTCCACGCGGGCGGCGTTGGATGCCACGCCTCCCAGGACTGAGTTTGTCGTGGAGGGCTCATCAGCCTTGGTGGAGGGGAGGCTCTACGTAGCTGGAGCCTCCTCGCAGACAATTCTTGCCCAGGACCCGCTGATCAGCGGTTCGGCCTCGGGCCTGTTGGAAACCCGATACTCGGTGGACGGCGTGGAAGCGTCCTCCAATACTCCCCGCATTGCCTTCAGCCTGGCGGAGGGAAGCCATACCCTGGAGTTTCAGTCGCAGGATCATGTGGGCAACCAGGAGATCCTAGTCAGCACCCAGGTCTGGGTGGACTCAACGCCGCCTGAGACCGCCCTTGCGCAAAGCGGCACGTTTTATGACGCTTCGGCCCCGGATGGTCCGCGGATCTACGCCTCGGCAGGCGCGGAATACGCGCTTAAATCCCTGGACCCTGAAACGCGAGGCGCGGCCTCCGGGGTCGCCTGGACCGGCTATAGAACCTCCTCCGGCGCGTTTAAGACCTATGTCTCGACTTTCAACCTGTTGGAGGGCGTCCAGCTCGTGGAGTTCCAAAGCCAGGATCGCGTAGCGAACCTGGAAGCGGTAAAGTCGGCGACCTATTACGTAGACGCCGCGCCTCCGGATGCGGCCTTGCTCATCGGTGAGCCAAAAGTGGAACTGGAGCTTGGTGGAACGGTGTTTGTGAGCGCGCTTACGACCTTTTCGGTCCTGGCGCAGGACCCGGAGAGCCATGGGTTCGCTTCCGGGTTGAAGTCCAGCGAGTATCGGCTAGATGGGGGCGGCTTCACGGCCTATGCCGGGCCATTCAGCGTTTCAACGGAAGGGGCGCATTCGGTGGTTCTGCTCAGCCGCGACAATGTCCTCAACGAGCGCGTCTCTTCCGCTCCGGCCATAGTCGTGGATGCCTCGCCGCCCGCCTTCGGTTCCCTCTCGCCTTCGGCAGGGGAGCGATATCTGGCGGAGGGGGGCACGATCACGGTGGCTTTCCAGGTGTCCGACCGCTACGACCCCGCGCCGCGATTTGAGGCGTTCTTGGTTCAAAGGGAGGACTTTGGGACACCCTCGAACGGCCGGCCGGCCTTGATGTCCGTGACGACGGGCCAGATGATCGCTCCCGAGGAGCTTGACGACGGGGTTTGGGAGCTGGCCGTGTCGGCGACAGATTTCGTCAGGAACTCCTCGGCCGCGATAGGCGGGAGGTTCGAGGTGCTCCACGACACCATGCCTCCGAGCACCTCCCTGCTCCACGGCGAGCCGGCCTTCGGCGAAACTCCACTTTTTATCACCAGTGCCACGCTCTTGGGCCTGAGCGCCGCTGATGACCGTTTCGCGCAAGGAGATAACCGCGGTCTCGGCTCGGCGAGGTCTTTCTATTCCGTGGACTCCGGCACCTTCACGCTCTATCAGGGGAGTTTCACCATGAGCGGGGAGGGGCTGCACACTCTGCGCTACTACAGCGAGGATATCGCGCGCAACCGGGAGCTGGAGAGGATGTTCATGATCGCGGTGGACACCACTGCTCCGCGCACTCAAATAGCCTATTCGGCGACCTTGTACACGGACCCTCAGGGGGGAGTTTTCATTTCATCTGGAGCAACCACGGCCTTCCTTGCCGACGATCCGGGAGTTTTCGGCGCGGTCGGGGGTGTGGGGCGGACGGAGTACCGGCTGGACGGGATCGGGGAGTCGCCCTTCCAGACGTTTGAGTCGGGTTTCCTTCTGGCGGAAGGCAGGCACGTCATCGAATATCGAAGTTTTGACCGTCTGGGTAATGTCGAGCCCATTCAGTCCACCGCGGTTTTCGTGGACACGACTCCGCCCGCCACCTCTCTTGAGATTTCCAGTCCCTCCTATGGATCGGCATCCAGCGTTACCTATGTCGGCGCGCAGACCACGCTCCACTTGGCCGCCATGGACCCCCAGATACTTGGCGCATCCTCCCGGGTCCGTGAAACCTTGCTAAGCATCCAAGGCGGTGCGTTCGCGGTGCAGGAGGGAACGTTCAGCCTTGCGGGTCCGGACGGGGTGCGCAGCCTGGAGTTTTTCAGCCGCGACAACGCGGGCAACGCCGGGAGCCCGTCTTCCGCGCAAATCGCTCTGGATGCCACGTCGCCCAGGACCGAGCTGCTCTATTATGGAGGGCGCCAAATCGCCAGGGAGGACCGGATATTCGCCTCCACGGCTACTGCGTACGGCCTAAGTGCCGGGGACCCGGAGGTCGGCGGCGTCGCGTCCGGCTTAGGCGAATCCCTGCTGTCTTTGGATGGCTCCAGCTTCGAGGTTTTCAGCTCCACCTTTGGGCTCCAAGAGGGCTTCCACGGGATCGAGTATCGGAGCCGGGATCGTGTGATGAACGTGGAGCAGTTCACGGCAGTTCTCGTCGCGGTGGACGGCACGGGTCCGGATACGCGTTTTGATGTCGCGGGTCCGGCGTTGGTGGATATCTCGGGGCTCTTCGTTTCTAGGGCCTCGACCGTGACCGTCACCGGTGAAGATCCGAGCTCAGCGCAGATGCCGGCAGCCGGATTCGCCCGGCTCTGGATTGACATAGACGGCATCTTGAGCCAGTCCACCAGTTCCGTCGCGGTGCTCGGCGTTTCAGAGGGAAGCCACACTGTCCGGCTTGTGTCCGAGGATTTCGTGGGCAATCTGGGCCCCGAGCTATCCCCCGCCATCTACCTGGACGCCACGCCGCCCAAAACCCTGCTGCGCGCGGAGGGCGCCCTGCATCAGGACGAGGATATGCTCTTCGTCTCGACCTCGGCTCAAATATTTCTTGAAGCCGCGGACCCTGCGCTCAACGGGGCCGCTTCCGGCCTGCTGCGGACGATATTCAGCCTGGATGCCGGCGGAGCGACGGCTGTCGCCTCATCCTCAACCCTCCTGATGATTTCGCAAGGGCTTCATGCGGTCAAGTACCGTTCCGAGGACCGCGTGGGCAACCTTGAGCCGCTTGGGATATCCACCGTCACGGTAGACGGGCTGGCGCCGGAAGTTTCTTTCGATATTTCCGGTGGCTCGGCCGTGCTCGACGGCCGTCTGTTCATGCGCGGGGGGAGCGCCGTGGCATTCTCAGCCGTTGACCGGAACGTCCCGGATGCTCCGTCCGCGGGCGTAAGCGCCTTGGCGATCCGGGTGCAGGACGTTGAGCGTCATGTTTTCGGCTCCACGGCCGCTGTCTTCTTGGATGAGGGCCTGCGCAGGACAGTTTTTTCCGCCGTGGACAGGGTGGGCAACTCATCTTTGGAGCAATCGGCCACCTTCTATGTGGACGGCACTGCGCCCACGGTCTCCATGGAGTTGTCGGACCCCGCCTTTGAGGACAGTCTCGGCCGGCTTTTCATCAGTACCCGCTCCATGATGTTCTTGGCGGGACACGATCCTGAAATCGCCGGAGCGGCTTCCGGGCTGCGGGAAATCATCTTCAGCGTTGATTTGGTCCAGGCATCCTCCGGCACCCCTGTTTCCATGTCGCTTCCGGAGGGAGCGCACGTCTTGGCGTATCGGGGCGTGGATAATTTGGGTCTGGAGGGGACGGCCGTATCGAGCGAGGTTTTGGTGGATGGGACCGCGCCCGAAACCGCGTTCTTGGTGCAGGGAGCCAGCGTCACGGATGCCGCCGGCCGGCTGATCATCTCGGGCGACGCCCTGGCGGTTCTGACTGCGACCGACCCGGTCTCCGGAGGGGTGAACTCCGGTTGGGAGCGGACGCTGGTCCTGGTGGATAAGACCTTCTCGGAATGCGGCCTGGCCGGCGCGATACCCGCGGTTTTTGATTCCAGGGCTCCTGCGGGAAGCTGTGAAAACCCTCTTTATGCCGGGCCCATGCGTTTGGGCGGAGGCCCCCACGCCTTGCGATTCCTCAGCCTGGACCGAGTTGGCAATCTGGAGGCGGTCCGCTCCACGGAGGTGGTGGTGGATGTCGGGGCCCCGCTTGTCGCCATCTCCACGCCCTCGGCCGGGCAGAGTTTCATCGTGGAGCAGGACTCCGTGCCGATCAGGTTTTCGGCGGCGGACACATTCGACCCGGCTCCTGCGGCGAGCGCAATTTTGGTGCAAGTGGAAGACCGCGGCGATCCAATCGGCGAACGGCCGGCTGTGGTGCCGGTTTCAGCCGGGGATTTAATCCCCGCCTACGACTTGGACGACGGCATCTGGGAACTTCGGGTCTCGGCCACGGACTTCCTGTCCAATTCAACGACTACATCGAGCGGCCGTTTCATCGTGGGCCGGGACGCCCTGCCCCCGCGGGTGGCCGTCGAGATCGGCGATCCGAAATACGGATCAAATCCGGTATACGTGCGTCCAGATACCGTGATCACGCTTCGTGCCGAGGACGATCTTCAATCCTTGCCGGATGGAAGGGGTCGGGGCGTGCGCAGGGTCTGGGTGACGGTCGATTCCTCGACCGCCATCGTGTTC
The DNA here is from genome assembly GCA_964359165.1 of uncultured Elusimicrobia bacterium. Classification (GTDB taxonomy): domain Bacteria; phylum Elusimicrobiota; class Elusimicrobia; order UBA1565; family UBA1565; genus CAYHRV01. The sequence goes on along the minus strand of CAYHRV010000010.1, from coordinate 15,918 downwards.
ATGAATCCCTCGCCTGCCGGGGGCTTGGTGAGCACGTTCAGCCTCGCTGGGTTCGGCGACGGGCTGTTCGATCTATCGGTGAGGGCCGAGGATTTCGCTGGCAACATTTCCGCTCCGGCAACTTTCTCCGTAGGGGTGGATTCGCTTCCGCCGCTCACCCGCTTGGCCCCTTCCCGGAACCTATTCTCGGAGGACGGCCTCGTTTACGCGAGCAGCGGCGTGAGCTTCGGCTTTGATTCCGGCGACTCGCTTTCAGGCGTCAGCGAAGTCCTATTCAGCGTGGGAGGGGGGATTTTCTCCGTTTTCTCGGATACGCCCCCCATCAGCTTCGCCGAAGAAGGGCAATACGAGCTTGCCTTTTATTCGGTGGACAATCTCGGCAATGCCGAAGCTCCTCAAAGCGCGGCCGTCAGAATTGACACCACGCCCGCGAGCGTCTCCGGCGGCGAACCGGTGCGTCTTGAGGCCGAGGACCCTTCCAATACCCTCTCCAATCTGGAGCGGGCCAACGGGTTCATCCGGCTTCCAACCACGCTCAGCGACGCGGGAGGAGGGACCTTCAACGTCGCCTATGAGGGGGATGCGGTTCCAACATCAGGGATGCCTCTTTTCACCGAATACATCACCAAGTCGGGCAGTTCTTACGCTCCGCCTCCGGCTGACTCCAGTGCGGGAGGCGTCTATCGTGTTTCTTTCCCAAAACCCAATTCCACTCTCTACGACGGAACGTTCTACGGGGCCTCGTATTCGGTTGCGAGTTCCCTGCCGCTCGCCAACGCAAGCTCAGGCTGGACCATAGAGTGGCGGTTGCGTCTTACAACGGAAAACGTGAGCGAGTTCTGGGTCCATCAGACGGACCGAAGAATCATGCTCAGCGTTTTCCGAGACATGGCCAATGGGGTCCTCAACCAAGGCGTCCAAATACAACTTTCAACTCAGACCGTTTTTGTCCCCTTGGATACTACCGCTTTCCATACCTATCGCTTGGTGGGGCAGGGTATCGACGCAAAACTATTCGTAGACGGCCAGATCAAGGCTTCTGGACGGGCGGTATACGGGATCCCGGGTTTCGGCTACTACCAATGGTTCAGTGAAGTGCCGCCGCGCAACGCGGCCAAGAAGGTGGAGCCCGACGCGGATGGTTCTGGCGCCGTAGAGTTGGACTACGTTCGCTTGAACAGCACGCAGGCCGTGGACCCGGTGCTTGTGATCGAGGGTCCCACCGAGGGTTTTGTCCTTACCAGCCTCCTGAACCTGCCCGAGATCAACCGCATCCAGGGTTTCGCCGCCCTGGAGAGTCCAAACAGCGGCTCGATCACACACGAGTTCAGTCCTGACGGCGTGAACTTCCATCCGGTCTCGGAAATCGCCCAGATGGATTTCCTGGGCAAAAAGCTCCAATTGCGGTCTACTTTGAGGCGTTCAGGCGCATTGCAGGCAAGCCCCACCCTGGACGCGCTGACTTTCTCCATGGATCGGACAGTAAGGGTCGCGACCCCGTGGGTGAGGCAGCTTGAGCCGAGGACCACGATCCAGTTCATCGCCTCGGAACGGCTGATCAGCTCGCCTACAGTCGAGGTCATCACCACGGCAAATGCCGGTTTCGCCCATGATGGCAACGTGCCGCCGAGCTTGTCCTGGACTTTCCGCTACCAGATGCCGCAGGGAGCGCCCGGCGGAGTGGGCAGGGTACGGGTAACCGCGACGGACCTCGCCGGTAACGTCAGCGTAGACGAGACGGCATCCTTGCCGGTCCTGGAGCGGATTGCAAGCTCCGATGGCGTGCTGGTCTTCGAGCCAGCGGGTTCCGCGGCGGGCATGGTCCTATCCAGGGACCCGCCCTTGTCCGCGGCAGATACGACCACGTCCATGGTACCCGGCACCGCGCGCATCTCCTCCATTTATAGGGCTGAGGGACTGGAAAGTGGTCCCGGCTTAAACTTGGTTGCCTTTGACTATTCGACTTTCCTGAACAAAATATCCCAAGCCGAGGCGGCGGAAGCGGACCTTCGGGCGGTGCGTTTCGACACGGCGACCCAGCGTTGGGTCGAGTTGGCCAGGGTTTCGCTCGATACGGCCGGCCGCCTCGTTACGGCCCGGTCGGATTCCATCGGCGATTTCCAGCTCGTCGCGCGCATCCCCGACATCCTGCCCCCGCGCACGGAACTCCTGGTAGGCGAACCCAGGACTCAGACCGCTGATGGATGGACCGTGCAGGCGCAGACCTTGCTGGAGCTGCGGGCCGAGGATGATAAGTCCGTTTCCCTGGACCGGACCGGTGTCGGCGTCGAAGAGACCCTGCTCTCGGTCAACGGCGGGCCGTTCACGCCCTCATTGCAACCTTTCGCGTTGAAATTCCAAGGGACCTACGTGTTGCGGTATTTCTCGCGGGACGAGGCCAACAACGCCGAAACCGTCCATATCGCCACGGTAGCGATCCCGCCCCCCTATCCTTTTGCCTTTGACGGCGTGCTGTCCTTCAACACGCCCTGGCCCAACAGTTCCGACGGCATCGCGGCCGATCCCAGGGGCTTCCTCTACGCCTTTTCGCCTTTGAGCAACGCAGTCTATAAATTCGACTTTTCGGGCGTGTTCGTCTCTTCCTTCGGCAGCGTTGGGACCAATCCAGGCCAGTTCTCCGGGAAAAGCCAGGGGTTCAACGCCATCGCGGTCGACCCAGCCGGCAATATTTATGTGCTGGACTCAGGTAATAGGACCGTTCAGAAGTTCGACCCGCAGGGGCGGTATCTCTTGCGGCTTCTTAAGGCCGGGTCTCAGCAGCAGTTCAATTACCCGACCGATGTGACCGTTGACCGGTCCGGCAACGTCTACGTGGTGGACGCCGACGATGCGACGATATCGAAATATGGCTCGGCGGGCCAACTTCTTGCGACGATCCATCCCACCGCTTTCTGGCCCGTCTACGCGGCGGTGAACTCAACGGGGACGATTTATGCCTCGGACTCCAGCCAGATAGTGAAGATGGACAACAACGGGAATATCCTTTCAAGCTGGGCCGGAGCGCAGGGCAGGGATATCGGGATAGACTACTACGACAACGTCTATGTAGCGGAGGGCTACGGCATGAGGCGGGTTTCCGTCTATACCGGCACGGGGGCGTTCATCTCCAGCCTGGGAACATCTGGCACCACGCCGGAGCTGCCGCTCTCCTCGGCCTTCCAGTTGGCCGTGAGCCGCGAGACGGGGAACGTGTACGTCCCGACAACCGGAAAGATCAATGTTTTCCGCGTAGAACCCATGTTTCCGGCCACGGCTCGCATTACGCTGGGGCCCAGGGACAGCCAGACCGTGTTCTCCGACTCTCCGCTCGTAGTTGGCGAGGCGGAGAGCAACATGGGCGTGCAGGTGCTGGAAGGCGGCTCCGTGCTGGGCGAGGGGGTATCGGACGCGGGCGGTCTTTTCGCGGTCCGCACCCAGGCGCTTGCCTATGCACCCCACTCCTTGTCGGTCCGTGCCAGGAACACTCTGGGAAATCTCTCCGATCCCTCGGAGCCGGTCTCCATCAACCTATTCGGCAACCCGCCGGTGATTCTGGCTGGCCCCTACAGCGTGGAGGTCTACGGTGACAGCCTGATCAACTCAGACTTCGCGGTCGCCGGTGATTTCAACGGTGACGGGACCATGGACGACGTGGTCATAGCGGGCACCAACTATCGCTTCTACCATGGAAACGGGGACGGGACGTTCACTCCAGGCTCGCCGGCCGCGTTCGTGTTCCCCGAGGCGTTCTCCTCGGTCATGGCCGGTCGCGCGGCGGACATCGACCAGGACGGCAAGCTGGACTTCGTGCTCATGTCCGTGGCCAACCAAAACGCCTGGGTGACGGTGTTCCTCGGCAACGGCGACGGGACCTTCAGCGCCCGGCCTCCGATGGCCGCCGGGCTCGTCGCCTCCTCGTCCCTGGATGTGGCCGACTTCAACCACGACGACTTGCCCGATCTGGCCTTCTCGGGGGCCGAGACGGCCGTCGCAACGCAGGCAGCCCTGAAGATTTCAACCGGCGCGGGCGGTGGCGCCTTCGGGACGCCCTTCGTGGTCGGACGCTTTCCTTCCTCCGTCTTTTCGGAAAGGCTGAGAACGGCGGACGTGGATCTTGACGGCAGCCTCGACATCCTGATTAGCACCTGGATTTATTTCGGCGGAGCGGGCGGTCTGGCGTTTAGCAGCGCCACTGGGTTGGCCTTCAGCGGTGGCACGGCCAGGGACGGGGTCATCGCTGACCTGAATGCCGATGGCAAGCCGGACGTGGTCCTTACCGGCGGCAATCGGATATCCACTTTCCTGAATTTCGGGGCGAGGAGGTTTAAATTGGCCGCGGACGCGGCACTGCCCTCGGACCTCTGGGATATGGATTCGGCGGATTTCAACCGCGACGGATATCCCGACATGGTGGGAAAGACATACAACCGGGACAGGATCGCCGTGCTCCGCGGCTCGGGAGACGGCTCCTTGACCTCGGCCCAAGAGCTGTCCATGGGCCTTAGCGAACAGGGCAGGGGCAATATTGTGGCGGCTGATTTCAACGGCGACCTCGTCCCAGATGTGCTGGTTCCGCTGCGCGAAGGCGCCGCGGTCGCCTTCGTGTTCCAGAACACGACCCCTATCCTAGATATGACTCCCCCGTTGCCGGTCACCGATCTGGTCGCGGTCTCCACTTTCAGCGGAATGGTGGACTTGGTTTGGACCGCCCCCGCCGACAGGCCCTCCGGCGGTCGTGCGGCCGGTTATCGCATCCGCTACGACACGGCTCCTTTCGGCGAAGCGGAGTTCGACTCGCGCAACGACCTTTCGGCTCTTGTGGGCTTGCCGCTCCCGCTGAGCGCGGGTTCGCGCCAATCCTTGCGCGTGAGCGGCCTACAGATCGGTCCCACCTATTACTTCAGGATCAAGTCCGTGGATTCCGTGCCTCTAGCCTCCCTGTCGGATGCTTCCACCTCGCAGGCAAACAGCCGGGTCAAGACCGCGGACTTCGCCATATCCTCCTCGGGCATCCAGTTGTTCACCTACGCCGAGACCGAGGGCCAGCCGCATACCGCCATGTCCGCGGATATTGAGTTCTCCAATGTGGGCGAGGCCGCCGGGGAGTTTCCCCGGCTGATTTTCACCGGCCTGCCTTTTCCGCAAAGCACGGTTTATGACTTTCCTTCTGGAAAATCCCCCATCCTTCCGGGCGAAACCAGAAAGAACCCCTCTTATCCGCTCTTGGGCAGCCTGTCCCAGGCCGCGACCGGCCCATTCCTCATGACTGTCGATCTGAACTGGGATATCCCGGGCACCACGAGGCCCCTGGAAGCCTCCTATTCCAATAACTCCGCTTCCATATCGGCCGGGATCGAGCCGAGTCACTCGCTTGACCAGCGGTCGCCTGCCGCCGTTGCGGATCTATCGGCCGTGAACACGCGACTGGGGGAGGTTCTGCTGGGTTGGACCGCGACGGGGGATGACGGAGCATTGGGCCGGGCGGCCCGCTACGACATAAGGTATGCGACGGTTCCCGTGGACGATCAGAATTTTGCCTCGGCCGAGCCGCTGGCTGCGGCTCCGGTCCCGGGGCCGGCCGGAACTCTGGAATCCCTGCGGGTCGCGGGCATATCCTCCGGAACAAGGCTTTATTTCGCTCTAAAAGCGGTGGATGACGGCGGAAATGCCTCCGTGGTCTCCAATTCGGCGGTTCTGGAGACGCTCCACGTCGCCCAAAGCACGTTCTCGGCGGATGATGGGCAGCCGGAGGCCGCTTTTATCGCCGCCAAACCCGTGAGCGTGGCGTTCTTGAACGTCTTGAGCACGGCGGGAACACAGGTGATGCTGGCCGCAGGAGAGCAGACCCTGTTTCCGATCAGCCGCCTCTACGAGTTCGGCCCGGAGGGGGCTTTCGATCCACCCGCCGTGATCGCATTCCGCTATTCCACGGCGGCCTTGTCGGTGGTGGGCCTTACCGAGCCGGAGATCGCGCTCTATCAATACGTTCCCGGTGCGGGCTTGGTCAAGGTCGCGGGCCAGGTCATGGATACGGAACGAAAGATCATCTCGGTCTCTATCACCAGCCTGGCCTCGATTTTTGGGATATTCGGGATCAAGGATGTCGGCGTCCCTTTCCTGAATATTACCGCGCCCTCCGGCAACGCCATTTTTCGCTCGCCTGCGCCCGTCATCTCGGCCGTCTATTCGGACTCGGGCACCGGCGTGCTTGCGGGCTCCATTCGCGTCCTCTTGGACGGCGAAGACATCACCTCCCTGGCGGTCATCGGCGCGGCTGGACTGAGCGCGGCGGCGCCGGCATTGCAGGACGGCGATCACCTCCTGGAGTTGAGCGTTCCGGACCGGATGTCCAATGTGGCGCGAAAATCGGCATGGTTCAAGGTGGATGCGACGCCGCCGGAAATCGCCATCACCTCGCCCCCGGCCTTGATCGCACAAAGCACGCCGCTGGTATACGCGAAGTATTTTGATAGGACCTCGGGCATCGCGTTGGATGGCATCCGGTTGCTCATAGACGATGAGCCGGTCGTCCCGTCCATCACCAGCGACCCGCAGGGCGGCATCGGCGGCTGGGGCGCGGAGCCGTCGTTGCCGGTCTTCGCGGCCAACCACAATCTTCGCTCCGTCGGGGGTTATCTCTGGAACTGGGGCGGGACCAATCTCTTTGGTTCGGCGGACAGGGTATATCGGGCGAGGATTATGTCCTCGGGCGCGCTCGGGGCGTGGGCGCGGGCCGGCACATTGCCCTCCGTTGCGGGGAGCTTCAACGGTTTTGGCGTGGGGCGTACACTATACGCGATCACGGGCAGGGACGTGTTCTACGCGAACGTTGCCGAAGAAGGCTCCCTGGGCGCGTGGGCCGCGGGTCCGAGCCTGCCGCAGGACATCCGGCTTGCCGCGGGCGCGGCGCTTGCCGGTGAAACCACGTACCTGTACCTCATCGGCGGACGTGACGCCGGAGGAAGCGCCGTCGATTTGGCTTTCGTCAGCCGCGTCAATGCGGATGGAAGTCTTGATGCCTGGCGGGCGACCACGCACCTGCCGAAGCCTTTGGAATCCGCGCGGGCGCTCGGCATAAAGGGCAGGGTATACGTTCTTGGCGGCTCTCCCGGCGGCTCGGGCGCCTACGCTGATGTATGGAGCGCCGGAGCCGGCGCCGATGGAACTCTTTCCGCATGGCGGCAGGAGGAGTCCCTGCCCATCGCGGCCAGCGCGGGCGCGGCAACGGTTCATGAGGGCCGGTTGATCTTCATGGGCGGTTACGGGGCGGGTTCAAGCACGCCGCAGTCGGCGGTCTTCTACGCAAAAGCCCGCAGGGACGGCTCCCTGGAGCCATGGTCGGTCGCTTCGAGCAGCCTGCCTGCCGGTCTGGCCTTTTCCGCCGCTGAGATCGCCGGTGAGAGGCTCTACCTTTCAGGCGGATTCGGACAGGGTTTTGGGCCATCCAAGGTCTATGGAGCCAAGATCGTTGATGTCCCCGTTGCCGCGGTCTCGTTCATTCCCCAAACCCCGCTGGCGGATGGTTCGCACAAAGTGTCCGCCCTGGCCCTTGATTCGGTTGGCAACGAGGGCGTGTCGATCTCCACCTTTGTGGTAGATACCATGGCTCCTGAATTCGCGGGTGCGCGCATCGCTGCGGCGGGGTCGGAAGTTTTCGTCCCTGCCGGCCGGCCTGTGAGCTGGCCCACGGTTGATGCCCGCGTTCTGGCGCTGGATCGCACGGGTATTTCCACGGAGACGACGGAGGTCCGGCTCTCAACCGATGCCGGAGGAACCTATAGCATCATTGTGCAAGATAGGATTTCCATCGCGCTTGCGGCCGGCGATCTTGGAGCCGCCACCTGGACTCTCCGAGGTCTGGAACTGGCCCCATCCACCGCGCCATCGCCCATGAACGTCATAGGGTTCACGGCCGGGGATATCCTTGGCAACACGACTTATTTCACTTTTGCGGTCCTGCTGGATACCGTGCCTCCATCGATCTCCATATCTTCAGCCTTGGCCGGCACGGTATTCGTGGCATCTCGGAGCGTGCTGCGGATGGATTTCGCGGTGGAGGACGCTGTGACCGGGGAGAATCACGAGGCCCGGCTCATCGAACTAACCGACCGCGGCCGGCCGCGCGGCGAATCAGCGAATATGAGAATCGTCGCTTCGGGGGAAATCGTCCTCCCGGCGGACTTGGATGACGGCATCTGGGAGCTGTTGGTCTCGGCCACGGATTTCGCCGGGAACTCGACCGCGGCGACATCCGGGGTTTTCGAGATAGTCCACGACGACGCCCTTCCGCCCAGAACCGTCATTTCCATCAGTACGCCGCGGGCCGCGGGAGCGGGCGTGCTTCCTGCGGGCTCGGAAGGCGCCGTGTTCTTGACTCGCAACAGCGTCTTTGAGCTCGCCTCCCAAGACGACTTGATCGCTGCCGATGACAATACCGGCGTCGGCATCGAGTTCCAGGAGCTTTCCATCGATGGGTTGATCCGCTCGACCTTCTCCAACCCAAGTCCGGCTCCCGGTGGGGCGTTCGCATCCAGTTTCACGCTGTCCTCCCAGGGGGATGGTCTGCATTCGCTCGCGTTCTTCGCCCAGGACATCTTGGGCAACAGGGAGGTCTCTCAAAGCACGACGGTGGCCATGGACAACACGGCGCCCAATACCGCGCTCTCTGTCTCCACGCCGGCCTGGGAAGGCTTTGTGTCCCCCAGGACCATTTTCGCGCTATCGGCGCAAGACCCAGTGCGGGGCGCGGTGGCTTCTGGGATGGATTGGACGAAGTACGGCGTCAATTCCTCGACGTTGACGCAAGGTCCGCTCGGCTTCACGCTGGGATCGGAGCAGGGTTCTTACGCCATCGCCTACCGGAGCCGGGACCGGGTAGGGAACCTCGAAGTGCTCCAGAGCACTTCGGTGGTCTTGGATTCCACTCCTCCTGAAACCTCGCTATTGGTCCTTGGGGGCATCCAGGCCGCTGGACCGGATGCGAACAGCTTCTACGCTTCCTCGGCCACGGCGTTCGGGTTTTATGCCGAGGACCCCTCCAGCGGCAGCGCGCCATCCGGGATCGCCTTGACCCAGTACCGGGACGGCGGTGGAGAATCCCAGGTTTATTCGTCCACGTTCACTCTGGCCGAGAGCACGCATACGCTTTCTTATTTCAGCCGGGACCATGTGGAGAACGAGGAGGTTTTGCGGAGCACCACGGTGCTGATCGATGCCACGCCGCCTATAAGTTCCGTTTCCATCGGTTCCCCAACGCTAGAGGGTCGGGACGGGGGGCGCTATGTTACGGGCGCGACCGGGATCAGCCTCTCGGCAGATGACCCCGCTCAACGCGAGGTCGCATCTGGGCTGGATCGGATCGAGGTCGCGTTTAACACCGCCGCGTATAGCACCTACGGCTCCAGCTTCACGCTGGCCGAAGGTCGGCATATCCTAAGACATCGAGCATTCGACAGGGTGGGCAATGAGGAGCTTGAAGGTTCTTTGGAGTTGCGCTCGGATGACACCGCTCCCGATACCGCCTTGATCGTTGGCGAGCCGGTCCATGTTTCAACCGCCGGAGCCCGCTTTGTGGCCCCGTATACACCGCTCACATTCCAATCGGAGGACCGACCTGTCCCGGATGCGGTCTTGGGAAGCACTTTCCCGGGCTCTGGGGTGGGGGGAATCGAGTTCGCTCTCGATGGGGCAGGCTATGCGGCCTACACATCTACCCTGACGCTTCCGGCCGGGGTTCACTCCCTGGCATATAGGGCTGCGGACCTGTTGGGCAACACGGCCCAGCCGAGTACCGCCGAGATCGTCTCCGATGGGGTAGCGCCCGCGATCTCCGGCCTTGTCCCGGCGGGCGACGAAACCTTCATCGCAAGGCGCGATAGGGTGCGCGTGTCCTTCTTGGTCGCGGACAACTACGATCCCGCCCCCTCCAGCGCGGCCTATTTGGTCCAGGTGAAGGATCGCGGAAGCCCGAGGGGAAGCCTTTCGGGCGTGGTGCCGGTATCTGCCGGCCAGGAATTCGAGCCTCTCGATCTTGACGACGGGGTTTGGGAGCTTCGGGTCTCGGCCACGGACTTTGTTCTCAACGTCTCGTCCGCGGTTTCAGGGCGTTTTGAGATCATCCATGACATCCAGCCGCCCAGGACCACGGTGGCCATCGGAGCCCCGCAGGTCTTGGGCGTGCTACAGGGCGGAGGCCAAGCTCTCTTGGTCACATCAGGCACCCCGATCAATCTGACCAGCTTTGACGACCTTGTATCGACGGGCGACTCCTCGGGCCTCGGGATTGCCTTCCAGCGGGTTTCGGTGGATTCCGGGTTGCCGGTCCAGTTCGACAACCTGTTCTCCAGCGCGAGTCCGGTGTTCTCCTCCACCTTCTCGCTGATCGGTCTATCGGACGGCCTGCACGCGCCGGCGTTCTTCGCCGAGGATGTGTTAGCCAACCGGGAAGCGGAGCAGGCCCTGCAGGTGGGAGTGGATAACACCCCGCCCTCCACCGCTTTGAGCTTGTCGACCCCGTCTGTTGAATCCTACATATCCTCCAGCACGGTGCTGAGCCTTTCCGCGCAGGACCCGGTGGTCAACGGTCTGGCCGCGGGGCTGGCCGATACCCGCTACCGCATAAATGGCGGCACGCTTGCGACCTCGTCCTTGAGCTTCGACCTGGAGGGTGCGGACGGCTCTTATCTGCTGGAGTTCCAGAGCCGCGACCGGTTGGGCAATGAGGAACTGTTGCAGGGACGCACCCTGCTTTTTGACAAGACCGCGCCCAATACCTCGCTTTCCATCCAGCAGGGTCGGCAGGCGGCCGGAGCGCAAGCGGGGAGCTTCTATGCCTCCTCCGATACCCGGCTGAGCCTTGCAGCCGCAGACCCATCGGTCGGGGGTGTGGCCTCGGGCGTGGACCTGACCCTGCTCAAGGACAACGGTGGCTTGGTTCAGCCCGCCACCGCTTCGTTCAGCCTCACGGAAGGGTCGCACCTGCTGGAATATCAGAGCCGCGACTGGGTGCAGAACGAGGAAATCCTGCTCAGCACCACGGTCCTGGTCGACGCTTCGGCTCCTCAATCGGATCTGGCGGTGGGAGCGCCTCAAGCGGTCATTTCATTGGGTCTTGGAACCGGGCCTGAAGGGCTGGTCGTGGTTTCGAGCGTCACGAAGCTATTGGCCCATTCCACGGACACCATCAGCCATGAGGTCGCTTCCGGGGTGGATTCCATCCAAGTCCGGCAGGATTCAGCGACCTTCACCGCGCAGACTACTCCCTTTGGGCTGCTGGGTAGCGATGAGGTCAAGACCGTGTTCTTCTACGCAAAAGACCGGGTGGGCAATACGGAGCTGGAGCAGACCCGACAACTAGGGCTGGACAGCACCGCTCCCAGGACCGAATTGTCGTCCTTGGGTGGGCGGCAATACCAGGATGGAACCAGTCTGTATGCCTCCTCATCTACGGCCTGTCGTCTGAACGCGGAGGATCTTGCGGTCAACGGGGTGGCCTCCGGCGTCGAATTCAGCGAATATGCGCTGGACTCAGGAGCCTTCACGCGCTTTACGGGGGATGTCTTCCTCGTCGAGGGCCGCCGTCGCTTGGACTACAGGTCCCAGGACCGGGTCCAGAATCTTGAAGTCGCGCTCAGCACGACGGTGTTCGTGGATGCGACGCCTCCTGTCTCGGCGGCTACAGTGGGGGAGCCGCTGTTCGTGAGCGAGGGAAAGAAATACATCTCAGCGGCCACCCCCGTGACCCTGGCCGCGGATGATCGGCCGAGCAACGGTGTGGCTTCGGGGATGGATAGGATAGAGGCCGATTCGGACGGTCTCGGCTTCGCGGTCTATGGCTCGACGCTTATTTTTTCAGAGGGCCGCCATATCCTCGCTTGGCGCGGGGTGGACCGGGTGGGTAATGAGGAGGCGGCTCATAGCCTTGAGCTGTTCTCGGACGCCACGCCGCCCATCACCAGGCTTGTGCCCAGCGGGAACTTCTACAGCGCCAACAGCAGGGATTATGCTCCCGCCTCATTCACCTACGGCTTTGCGGCGGAGGACCCGGTCTCCAGCGGGACGGCATCGGGGCTCAAATCCACAAGCTACCGGTTGGACGAGGGCGCGTTCGAGGTATTCGGCGCTTCCTTCGGTCTGGCCGAGGGAAAACGAGCCGTCGAGTTCAGGAGCCGGGACAACGTGCTCAACGAGGAAGTCTCGAAGGGCGCCACGGTCTACGTGGATGCCGCCTCCCCGGTCACCGAGCTTTCGATAGGGGCTCCCAGCGCCTCGGGTCCGCTGGGGATGACGTTTGTGAGCACTCACACCCTGTTGAGCCTCTCGGCGATAGACCCCGAGAGCGGTGGGGTGGCCTCCGGGCTTCGTGAGATAGGCTATGCCCTGGACGGAGGCGGCTTCTCAGCCTATGCATCGCCCTTTACGGCGGGGGCGCAGGGCGAGCGTCAGGTCGCGTACAGGAGCCGGGATAATGTGGGCAACGAGGAGCTCGCTCGATCCCGGACGGTCACCGTGGATGCCGATGCCCCTTCCATCACCGCTCTTACGCCGGCAGGCGGCGAGACATTTATCGCCCGGCGTGGGAACCTGCGCGTGTCTTTCTCGGTCGCCGATAATTACGATGCCGCGCCCTCCAGCGCGGCCTATCTGGTCCAGGTAGAGGACCGGGGCGTGCCTAGGAATCAGCGGACTCCAGGGTCCTTGGCGGCTCTTGGGGTAGTGCCCGTGGTCTCCGGCAGCGAGTTCGAGCCTCTGGACCTTGACGACGGGGTTTGGGAGCTTCGGGTCTCGGCCATCGATTTCGTGCTCAACGCGGCGTCCGCGGTCTCGGGACGCTTCGAGCTGCTCCACGACATCCAGCCGCCGAGAACCGCGCTTGGGATCGGCGTTCCGAGCACTGCGGCAGGAAGCCTGCCTGCGGGGACCGAGGCATCGGCCTTTGTGACCAGCGGGACGCTGTTAAACTTGAGCTCCATCGACGACTTGGTCGCGGTGGACGATGCTCTGGGCCTTGGGGTCGCGTCCCAGCGCCTTGAGGTGGACGGGGTCCTGCGGTCGAGCTTCACTAATCAGGGTCCGGCCTCCGGGCAGGTGTTCTCCAGCTCGTTTACACTAGCTCAGGATGCGGACGGGGTGCACGCACTGGCCTACTACGCGCAGGACACGCTTGGCAACCAGGAGATGTTGAAGACTTCCACCGTGGCCGTGGACAACACCCCACCCGCCACCATGCTCGATGTTCAGGGCGGCAGACAAGCCTCCGGGCCGGATGCCTCCGCTTTCTACGCTTCCTCGGATACGCGCTTGAACCTATCCGCGTTTGACCCGCTATCTGGGGGTGTGGCTTCCGGGCTTGAGCTCACACGCTACAGGGACAATGAGGGGAGCTTCCAAGACTTCTCAGCGCCCATCGCGTTCGCCGAGGGTTCCCATCGTCTGGACTACCAGAGCCGGGACCGGCTTGGAAACACCGAGGTCCTGCACAGCACCACGGTTCTGGTGGATGCCACTCATCCCATCACAACCGCGGCCGTCGGCTCGCCCGCGTTCACCGACGCGGAGGGGGCTCGCCATATCGCGCCTGCGACGCCGCTAACCTTTTCGGCCCAGGACCCGGAATCCTTGGGCGTGGCCTCTGGAGTTGAGCGCATCGAAATGGACGTGGATGGGAGCGAATACTCGACCTATACTTCAACGCTCACCTTCGGTGAGGGCTTGCATTCGGTGCGCTATAGGGCGTTGGACCGGGTGGACAACACGGAGCCGGACCATCAGCTTGAGCTGCGTTCGGACGGCACCGCGCCAATGACCGCGCTGGAGGCGAGCGGCACCTATTACACGGCAACAGGCCCAGACGGAGCTCGGAGTTACGCTCCCGCGTATTTCACCTATGCCCTGCCGGCCCAAGACCCCATGGTTCAAGGCGTGGCCTCTGGTCTTGCGAAGACGAGCTACCGGATTGATTCCGGCCAAGCGCAAGACTATGCCTCGGCTTTCAGCCTTACGGAGGGGATACGCCGCATAGACTTCTGGAGCGAGGACCGGGTCCAGAATGCCGAATCGGCCAAGAGCGCCACGGTCTATGTGGACGCGACCGCACCGCAGTCTTCCCTGGAAATCGGCGCTCCCCAGGCCCTGAGCGGCGGCCTGAGCGTGGTTTCCGGCAAGACTCCGTTGATCGTGCGTTCCACTGATCCGGTCTCAAGCGATGCGGCTTCGGGAGTACAGGCCATCTTATTCCGGAGGGATTTGGAAGCGTTCGCCGTTCAGAGCGGAACATTCGGCCTCACGGGTGCCGACGGAATCAAGGCCGTGGCCTTCTACGCCAAGGACAACGTGGGCAACGCGGAGACCGAGAAGTCGCGGCAAATAGGCTTGGACAACACGGCCCCGGTCACCGACCTGCTTGTCCTGAGCGGAAAACAGTTCCAGGACGGAGCTTCCAGCAGGTTCTACGCCTCAACCGCCACGGCCTACAGACTCTCGGCCCAGGACCCGCTCGTCAACGAGGTGGCCGCGGGTATCGAATTCAGCGAATACTCCTTGGACGGGGCTGGCGCCCCCGGCTCCGGGGCTCCCCACGCGCGTTTTGCTCAGGATATTTTGCTCCAAGAAGGGGTCCGAAGCCTCGCCTACCGCTCCCAGGACCGGGTGGAGAACCTTGAGACCTCGAGATCCACCATGGTCTACGTGGACGGGACCGCGCCCCTTACCGAAGCCGTGCTCACGGGTCCGCGCTATGGCCTCCAGCCCGGGGACAGCCAGCCGGGAGGCACCCAGGCCGTGGGAGGCCCGCTGTTCATCGCCTCGCACACGCTATTCGGCCTCAGGGCCCAGGACCCGGCGATTGCCGATGGGATTCCCGGCTCCGGTGTCGGAAGGACGCTCTACGGCCTGGACTCGGGCATTTCCGTGCCCTTTTCCACGGACTTCCCGATCCTGGATGAGGGTCCGCACCTCATCGGCTATCACAGCCTGGACAATGTGAGCAACGAGGAATCGCTCAAGAGTTTTGCGCTGAGCGTGGACTCGACGCCTCCGGTCACCGAAATATCGTTCCAGGGCTATGCCTATCGCCCAATACCCGGCTCCGGGTCCAGCCCGCCTGAGGCGGATGTGTTCATCGCATCGCCCACTTTGGTCGTCTTGACGGCCAGGGATCTGGTATCCGCGCAGACGGCGTCCGGCGTTCTGATAACCCGCTACCGCATCGACGGGGGTAGCTGGATCGCCTATTCCGGCCCCTTCCTGCCGGCCGGGCAGGGGCTTCACGTCGTGGAATGGCGGTCCTGGGACCGGGTGCTCAACGAGGAGCAGAATCATCTCCTGCGCGTGGCCGTGGACCAGACGCCGCCCAGCACCACGCTGTCCCTGGGCGAGCCCAAGACCAAGGTCTTTGGGCTGGATATCATAACGCCCCAGACGCCGATCACGCTCTTGGCCCAGGACCCGGTGGCCGACGGTGTTGCGGTAGGGGCCTTTCGCATCAGCTACCGCATAGATTTTGGCCCGCTGTTGGACTATACGAGCTCCTTTGTCCTGCCGCAGGGGACACACATTATCGAATTCGGCTCCCTGGACCGGCTGGAGAACGCGGAAGGCCGAAAGACGCTCACCCTGGCAGTTTCCGACTTCCAACTGGGCGCGGTGGCCGGGGTGGATGGGATAACGGGTTCGGGCACTGCGGATATCAAGGGCTTGGTCCAGTCCAACGCTACCGTGGGGCTTTCGGGCACGGTGCGGGTAGCCGGGGACGTGAAGGCGGCAACCGTGACCTTGACCGGCCAGGCTTCGGTGACCGGGACCATTACCCGGGGCATCAGGCCGCTGTTGCCCGAACCTATCAGTCTTGATGTGCTTGTGCCCTTGGCCCAAGCCTCATCCTCCAACCATCTCATTCCAGCCGAGTTCTTGGTCAATGGG
>CAYHRV010000009.1:0-28928 GCA_964359165.1 uncultured Elusimicrobia bacterium | reverse complement strand
GGCGCCTGAGACGATTTCAGCATGTTAGGACCGCCCATCGCAAAATCCGGGTCAAGGATAGCTGGTCATGTGGGTTGATGCGGACGCTTGAATTTTTAACATTATCATGTCATACTATATGTAGTGAAATATTCATTGGTGTTGGCCCGGAAGGCCTCCGGCGGCTGGCTCTTGGTGGACCCGGCCTCTGGAAAGGAGCGCGGCGTATGTACGGTAGCCGAGGCCTGCGGGAGGCTGGGCCTGAGCCGAAGGCAGCTCTACCGCCATATAGCCTCCGGAACGCTGGAGTCCCATGGCAAGGCCTTCGGAGAATGGCTTCTGGACCGGACGGCGGTCGAGCGTCTGGCATCAGCCCCCTCCTCGACCCAGCCGATCCCGGCGAGGATGCGCTCTCTTTTCCCGGAATATGAAATCTCCCGGCTCAACGCTGGACGGGACCGGTCCATCGTCGTGACCCGCATCCTGGACCGTGGCACGCGCGAGGAGGTGCGCTGGCTCCTGAGGCGATTGCCGCTTGCATCAGTCAAGGATGTCCTGGTCAAGGACGGCGCCCGTCTCATGTCCGATCGCGCCCTGCGTCTATGGTCGCTCTGTTTTCGCGTCACCCCAAAGCCCCTGCCCGGATGGCGCTCGATGGGAGGCCGTTGGGGGGGCCGATGACCTGGCACGAGAAAGCGCTCGACGCGAAGGCCAAGACGGCCGCGGCCCGCCTGGCATCGGCCTGTCCGGGATTCTATCTGGCTGGAGGCACGGGATTGGCTTTGCGCCTGGGACACCGCGTCTCCCTCGATTTGGACCTGTTCTCGGCTGATAATAGCTTGGCGAATAACGAGCGCGCCGCTATTCTGGAAGGACTCAAATCCTCCGGCGGCCTGGAAGTGGCGGAAAGCAAGGACGGGACCTGTCATTTGGTCCTGGAGGCGACGCGCGTGAGCCTCCTGCGCTATCCCTATCCCCTGCTCAAGCCGACCTCGGGCTGGAGGGGGCTGGCGGTGGCCTCCCTGGAGGACATCGCCGCGATGAAGGTGAGCGCCATCATCGGCCGGGGAGCGAAGAAGGATTTCGTGGACCTTTATGAGGTCTGCGGGGGTCTCGGGCTGGAAGCCGTGCTGGAGGCCGCGTCCAAGAAATACCGCCACCATGCCGACTTCATCCTTCAAGCGGCGCGCGCCCTGGTGTTCTTCGAGGACGCCGAGAAGGACCCCATGCCGCGCCTGCTGAAACGGATGTCGTGGGAACGGATCAAGGCCTACTTCGAGAAGGAAGTCCCCAGGCTCGTCGGGAAGCTGTTGGCCTGAGCGCCGACCCCGGGAACCCGCATGCGGGTCCCCTGGGTTGGCGGTTATTTCAGTATCCGGCGCTCGAGCACCCGCATGCGGGCTAGGAGCATCTTGTTCTCGAAGGGCTTGGTGAGGTAGTCGTCGGCGCCGCGGTCATAGCCGGAGACCTGGTCCTCGATCATGGCGCGGATGGTGAGCATGAGGATCGGCATGTCCTTGAAGCGCGCGTCGCCGCGCAGCTTGCGCGTGAGCTCGAGCCCGTCCATGTTGGGCATGTTGAGGTCTAGGACCGCCATGTCGGCCTTCTTCTTCTGCAGGAGGTTCCAGGCGGCGAGCCCGTCTTGCGCGGCAAGGACCTTATAGCCCCCCTGGGTGAGCACCTCGTTGACCAGCTCGCGGAACATCTGGTCGTCGTCCGCCACGAGAATTGTTTTCATCTCAGCGTCCCCCCCACGGGGGGATGCTTCCGTTTGGGGGGAATAATCTTTTCATAAGCCTCTCCTTCAGCCGTCTCTAAGAGCGTATCCGACCCCGTACACGGTCCGGATCTTCGAGCCGAAACTCCCGAGCTTGCGCCGCAGGGATTCGATGTGCTTGTCCACGGTCCCGGGACGGATCTCGTCCTGCCCCTGCCACACGGTCTCGACGATGAAGCGGCGCTCGAGGACTTTCCCCGGCGTCTCCAGGAAAAGGGCGAGGAACTGGAACTCGGTGGGCGTTAGGTCGGCCACGCTCGTCCACTTACCCCGGGTCTTGACCCACGCCTCGTGCCGGGAGCGGTCCACCTTGAGCTCCCCCCCCGGCGACTTTAGGACGTCGAGGGCCGAGGCCATGCTCGGGAGGACGCGCCGAAGGTGCGACTTGAGCTTGGCGAGCAGGAGCCGGTCGTCGATGTCCTCCGGGAAATTGTCGTCGGCGCCCGCCTCCAGCACCGCGATGATCTTGTCCTGGGACAGCGCGGAGGGGGCGGTGAGGATGAGGGAGATGCCCCCGCGGCGCGCCTTGAGCTTCTTGACGGCCTCCGCCGCGTCGGGCTTGAGCACCCCGTGATCGACCAGGGCGATGCCCACCCGCTGGCCCTCGGCCTCCGCGCAGAACGCCCCGAAATCGGGCTCCACGCGCGCGGTCCAACCTTCCCGATGCAGGAGGTATTCCCAACGCTTGGACAGGTCGGTCTTGGGCTGGACTATCCAGAAGAGGAATTGTGACATCAGCTGTCGAGGGGGTTGTCCATCCCGGTCAGTTCCTTGATGTACTGGCGCAGGAGCCCCCAGTCCACGGGCTTATGGAGCAGGCGCAGGTAGGGGTCGGACTTCGGCACGAGTTTCCTGGCCTCATGGGGCGGCATGCCGGTCACGAAGATGACCGGGAGGTCCTTGCGGACCTGGTTGGAGGCGCGCAGCTTCTTGAGGGCGTCCACGCCCGTGCCGAAGCCCGGCATCTCGATGTCGGAGATGATCAGCGAGAGCCTCATCCCCTCGGCCTGGATCACCGATTGGGCCGCGTCCTCCGCGCAGGTGACGCGGTAGCCGGCGCCTTCGAGCCGGCTGACCATCATGTCGCGGATGAGTTGGTCGTCATCGACGCAGAGTATGTAGGTCCTGCCCGGCGGCGGCTTGGACGGCCCGGCGGTCGCCTGAGGAGGCTCCTGGGCCGCGGGCATGGGCGTCTTGCCGGCGCCCGGCTGGGTGGTCGTCCCCGGCGCGGGCAGGGGGGTCTTTCCCGGCGCGGGCATAGGCGTCTTCCCCGGGACGGGCATCCCCGTCTGCGTGGTGGTCCCGGGCCTAGGCACGGTCTGGGGAGACTGTCCCGGCGGCGTTTGCGTCGGCATGCCGGGAAAAGGCGTCCTCAACTGTCCAGGCAGAAGACCCGGAGGCACCCCTGGCTGGGCCAGACGCGGAGGCTGTGTCGCGGGCCCCTGGCCGGGAAGAGTGATCGGGCGCGGAGGCTGTGTCGGCTGGCCCGGTACGCCGGGCCTTTGTGTCGGATGGGGAGGCTGGCCCGCGCCGGGCGGAACCCCGGGAAGCGGCGTCCTGCCCGTGGGCATCCCAGTCTGTGTGGTGGTCCCCGGCCTAGGGGTCCCCGGTGGAGGCTGGCCGGGCTGGCCCACCGGACGCGGCGGCTGAGTGGCGGGCCCATGGCCGGGAAGGGTGATCGGACGCGGGGGCTGTGTCGGCTGGCCAGGCGCGCCGGGCCGCTGGGTCGGATACGGCGGCTGGCCCGCGGGCGGAGTTCCTGGAAGCGGAGTCCTGCCCGTGGGCATGCCCGTCTGCGTGGTGGTCCCGGGCCTGGGTTGCCCTTGAGGCGGGTGGGCGGCTCCCGGGGCGGAGGCCCCCGGCGGGCCCTGCGTGGCCGGCGCGGACATGGCCAGACGGATGGCGGCGTCGACCTCGGCTTCGCTCACCCCTTGTTTGACAAGCTGGGATCTCAAGGACGCAATGGGGAATTTGTCCTTGTATTGGCGGATATAGGCGATCAATTGTTGCTGAGTGGGCATAATCAAACGGTCATCGGAACGCCAACACCCCATCTTCCGATGGGGACTTTACTCGGCGGGAAAGCATCCCGGCGTGCGCGTGCCGGATGCCTGCCGTTAGTGTAGACTCCCGCCGCTGAAAAATCAAGGCCGAGGTTGTTACGACGCTCCCTCCAAGATCGTCGAAAGTCCCTGACCCACTCCCACGCATAGGCTGGCCAGGCCCAGACCCCCGCCTCGCCGGCGAAGGGAATGGGTCAATGTCACGGCCAGACGGGCGCCGCTGCAGCCCAGGGGGTGGCCCAGGGCGATGGCTCCGCCGTTGATGTTGACTTTCTCCGGGTCGAGCCCGAGCTCCCGGACGCAGGCCAAAGCCTGCACGGCGAAAGCCTCGTTGATCTCGACTAAGTCGAGCTTCTCCGCTTCCAGGCCCAGACGCTCCAGGACCTTGCGCGTGGCGTAAATCGGGCCCAGGCCCATCATCCTGGGGTCCACCCCGGCCGCGGCGGAGCCGCGCCACAGAGCCAAGGGCCGTATCCCCAGCTTTCTCGCCTTCTCCTCGGACATGAGGAGCAGGGCCGCGGCGCCGTCGTTGAGCGTGGAACTGTTCCCCGCGGTCACCGTCCCCCCCTCCCGAAAAGCGGGCTTGAGCTTGCCCAGAACCTCCAGACTGGTGTCCGCGCGGGGCGGTTCGTCAAATTCCACCCGTTTCTCCGGCCCCTTGGGCTGAGGGACCGAAACAGGGACGATCTCCTCCTTGAAGGCCCCCTCCCGCGCCCGGAGGGCGAGCGTGTGGCTGCGCAGGGCGAAGGCGTCCTGGTCGGCGCGTGAGATGGGCCGGCTTTTCGCGATGTTCTCCGCCGTCTCCCCCATGCTCTCCAGCGGGAACAGCTCCTTCATCCGCGAGTTGGGGAAACGCCAGCCGAGCGCGGTGTCGTAGGCCGTCACGTTTCCGTATGGGAAAGCGGACTCGGGTTTGGGCAGGGCCCAGGGGGCCCGGCTCATGCTCTCCACCCCCCCGGCCAGGAACATTTCTCCTTCCCCGGCGACGATGCAGCGCGCGGCCGCGTTGACCGCCTCCAAGCCGGAGGCGCAGAGCCTATTGACGGTGCAGCCGGGGACTTTGTCCGGCAGGCCGGCCAGCAGGGCCGCCATCCGCGCGATGTTGCGGTTATCTTCTCCGGCCTGATTGGCGCAGCCCAGGTAGACGTCATCGATCTCCTCGGGACGGGCCTGCGGCACGCGCCGCAGGGCCTCGCGCAGGACATGGGCCGCCAAGTCGTCGGGGCGCACGCGGCTCAACGCTCCGCCCAAGCGGCCCATCGGGGTCCGCACCGCCGCGACCACCACCGCCCTGCGCCCGTTATCGCTCATATCGCACCCTCTCGGCCTCTGCCGCCCTCGGACTGCCACTCAAAAGGCCCCTTGGGCCAGCCCAAGGCCATGCGCATCGCGCCGTCGATGTCCGCCGCCGGCGCCACCCCGTCCTCGGCCGCGGACCTGGCCTCGGCCAGGACGCCCTCCAGCACGGCATGGGCGATCTCAAGAGCCGAGGCCGGCCTGTGCCCGTAGCCGGGGACGAGCTCCTCGATGAGGGGATTGACGGTGCCCGGAGGGTTCTCCCCGTAGACGTAGAAGCCGCGCCCGTTGACCCGGCCCCGGCAGCCGCGCGAGACGAGCTTCTCGTGGACGGCGCACGGGCGGAGCCTTTCCGGCCGTCCCAGGGCCTCGTAGAGCGCCGTGGAATCGCCCAGGCTCTCCTCGAGGATGAGGTCGAGCATCTCCAGGGGTCCTTGGCGCATCCCGGCCAGATTGCGCAAGGCCCCATCGATGGCGGGGGGGGTGCCGCGCCCCTGCTCGAGGAGCCGGATCGCCTCCAGATAATAGGGGCGCACCACGCGCTGGACGATGAAGCCCGCCTTGTCCCGGCAGGTCAGCGAGGTCTTTCCCAGCGCCGACATCAGCTCCCGGAACTCGACCATGACCTTCTCCGAGGCCTGCTCGGGGGCGACGAGCTCCACGAACACGGCGGTCGGAGGAGACTGGAAGAACTGCAGGCCCAGGACGCGCTGAGGGTTCTCGACGGCCCGGCTCAGGGCGGCGACGGGCGCGACCGAGACGCAGACGCCCAAGGGGCGCGCCGGGGGCAGATGCGCGTCCATCCTGCGCAGGAGCTCCTTGCGGGCCTCGAGACTCCCGGCCGCGGCCAGGATCGCGAAATCACAGGAAGCCAGGCCCGAGAGCTCCGTGGTCTTGCGCATGAGGCCGAAGGCGGCCGGTTCCTCGGCCCGCTGAAGCCCCCGCAGCACCCGGGCTTCCGCCCAGGAGAGCACTTCCTCGCTCGAGTCCGCCAGAAGGACTTCGAAGCCGTTCTGCGCGCAGAGCTGGGCGATCCCGGCGCCCGACGCCCCGGCCCCGACCACCCCTATCTTGCGCATGAGTTAACCAAGTCCAAGGGCCTCTTCCACGGCGAAGCCCAGCTCCCGGAGGTCCAAGGGCTTGTAGAGGATGCGCGTATCCGGGCGGAATTCCACCAGATGCTCCTGGCGGTCCTTGGACTGCCCGGTGACGAACAGGATGGGGATGTTCTTCGTCTTATCGGAGATGCGCAGCAGAGCCTGGGCCGTGCCGCCGCTGAGCCCGGGCATGTCGAGGTCGGAGACGATGAGGTCGGGCATGACTTCGGGCACCATGCGATAGAGCTCCGCGCCGTCGTGGGCCAGGAGCACCTCGTAGCCCCTCTCCTGAAGGAAATCCCTCAGCAGGGACCGGCACTCGGGGTCGTCGTCGGCCACCAAGATGCGTTTCGCCATGTCAGCGTCCCCCCTGCGGGGGGACGCTCGTTCCGGGGGCGAGCCGCCGTTTCATCGGGAGCTTCCTTTCCACTCAGACCTCAAAAGACCCCAGCATTCCTGATCGACCCAGCGCCCGTTGAGCCGGCGCTCGGAGCGCAGGCAGCCCTCATAACGGAAGCCGAGCTTCTTGAGCACCCTGCGCGCCGGACGATTGGAGGGGTCGATCCGCGCGTAGACCCTGTGAAATTCCCTGCTCTTGAAGACATGGTCGATGATCAGCTTCCCCGCTTCGGTGCCGAAGCCGCGGTTCTGCCTGTCCGGACGCACCCACCCCGCAAGCCGGGCGCTCTCCCGGCCGCGCAAGGCCGCCACCCCGGCCAGGCGCCCGGTGCGCGGCTCGAAGATGCCGAAGACCAGGGAGTCCCCGGCCGCGCTCTCCCGCGCGCTCCGGGCCAGGAATCCAGCGGGGTCGTCGGCGCGGGAAGCCCAGGAGAATCTCCTCCGCAGGACCTCCCGTGAGGCCTCCACGGCCTCCCCGAGCGCCTCCTGATCCTCTTGGAGGAAAGCGCGCAGGCGCACGCGCCGCCCCGCGAGGCCCGCTAGCGGAGCGTCCTCGTTCACCGCCGGATTCTACGATTTTTTCAAGGGCAGGGACAGGACGGCGGCAAGGACAGTCCGGGCCGCCTCGGAGAAGTCCGCGCCCTCGCTCCGGCGGCGTGCCCGCTCCCCCATCCGGCGCAGTTCTTCGGAGTCCGCGAGCAGGCCCGCGAGGGCTTCGACCAACGCCTCCGCCGGGACGCCCTCATAGCGCACGATGCGGCCGCAGTCCTCACCCAGCATCTCCCGGGCGCCGTGATGGTCGCCGGCCAGGACGGGGAGACCGACCCGCATGGCTT
Source organism: uncultured Elusimicrobia bacterium (assembly GCA_964359165.1). GTDB lineage: Bacteria > Elusimicrobiota > Elusimicrobia > UBA1565 > UBA1565 > CAYHRV01. Next base: position 21,481 of record CAYHRV010000009.1, on the reverse strand, counting down.
CGGCCAGGGTCAGGCCGTAGCTCTCATGGACGGAGGGGGAGACGAAGAGATGCGCCAGGCGGAAATAAGCCTGCTTCTCCCGGGAAGCGAGGTACCCGGGAAAGAAGACCCGGACCGAGCCAAGTCGCTGCGCGGCTTCGCGCACCCGCCGGGAATAGGCGGCGCCGCGCATGAAAGCCGGCTCTCCGCACACGAAGAGGCAGAGGTCCCCGCTCAGCCGCCCTTGTTCTTCCAGCAGGCGCAGGGCCTCCAGCAGGATGTCGATCCCCTTCTCGGGGGATATGCGGCTGAGGGTCATCAGGACGCGGGTCCCGGGCCCGATCTGATAGTGCGCGGCCAGGCGCCGGGCATCCTCCTCGGCAAAAGACGCGTCCTCCTTCCAGCTCCCCCAAGGGACGACCCGGATGCGTTCCCCCAGCGGCGCCGCGCCCGGCGTCCGGTCCGGGTAGCATTCCTCCAGCACGCCGGCCATGCCTCGGGACGGGACGATGAGCAGGTCCGAGTTCTCCACGGCCACCCGCTGTTTCTCGAAGACGAGCTTGAGCACCCCGGGCGTCAACGGCCCCAATCCGGCATCCTCCCAGAGCCGGAAAGCCTGGGCGACCTGCCGAGGAGAGAGGAAACGGCCCAGATATATCCGGTTGAAGAATTCCACTACATCGACATGCCAAATGGAGCATTGCCGATAGCCGGCCTGGGCGAGGCGGGCCATGTCCGGCGCCTCGGAGACGTCGTTGACGACCAAAAGCGTCTCTTCGGGGGGGAACGCCCCGGGGCGGGAGAGGATGAACCGGGCGGCCTCCGAGCCGAAATCGCGGCAGAAATCGGCGTATTCCCATTCCGAGAGGCGCACCAAGTCCGGATCCTTTCCCCGCCCCGCCCGCGTATCCAACCGGATGTAGTCCATGCCCGGACCCGGGGACTCGGAACCCGAGCCCAGGACGCTCAGGCAGCAGGCGCCCGAGGCCGCGAAGGCGCGGGTGAGCCGCAGGCCCACCATGGCCCCCCCTCCCAGAGGGGTGGACTCCATGGGGTAGCCCAAGTGGCTGGCGATGAAGACGACCTGAGGACTTTCGGCCATTGCGACCGATGATAACATTTCGAAAAACTGCCGACCCCCCTCCCCGCTGCTCTGCCCCTCCCCCGCGGGGGGAGGGGTAGAGCGGCGACATTGTTGCGACCGGGCGGTCTAAGGACTATAATCCTTCAGGACCCGCTTAGGAGGCTTCATGCACGCCCAAGACAAGAAGATCGTGATCTGCGCAGGCGCACGCACGCCCACGGGGCACATCGCCGGCTCCCTGGCGCAGGCGCGGCCCCACCAACTGATGACCGCGGCCATCGGGTCGGCCCTGGAGAAGTCCGGCCTCCCCAAGGGCGAGGTGGACGGGCTCATCGTCGGCTGGGTCGGCCAGGATTTCGAGGCCCCCAACATCGCGCGCGTGACGCTCCTGCGCGCCGGTCTGCCGGAGAGCGCCCAAGCGGTCACCGTGCAGAACAACTGCGTTTCCTCCATCGAGGCCATCTCCTTCGCCGCGCGCGCGATACTCGCCGGCGAGGGCGAGGTCTACGTGGCGGGCGGGGTGGAGTGCATGTCGCGCCTGCCCTACACCCTGGCCGGGTCCCGGGCCGCCAAGGAACTGCGCTCCCTGGACACGGTGAAGGCCAAGTGGGCCGAGCTCCCCCAGAGCGGCTCCGTAGCCGTCCTCGATTCCATCGAGCAGGGGCTCACCGACCCGGTCAAGAAGATCAACATGGCCGCGACCGCGGAGGTCTGCGCCCAGATGTACGGGATCAGCCGCGAGGCCCAGGACGCCTACGCCTGCGAGAGCTTCCGCCGAACCCTAGCCGGCTGGGGCCGGGGATTTTATTCCTCGCATGTGGTCCCCTACCAAGAGGATGGGAAGACGGTGCTGGAGAAGGACGAGTACCCCTTCTTGCGCGAAGGCCTGGTGGCCAAGCCCGAGAAATTCGGCAAAGCGCCGGTGCTCTTCGACAATTCCGCCTATTCCCTCAAGGACTTCTACCGAGATTTCGGCAAGTTCATCGACGGCAAGTCCTACCAGGAAGGGACCAAGGGGACGGTGACGCTCTTCAATTCCTGCGGCCGCTCCGACGGCGCGGCCGCCGTGGTCGTGGCCACCGAGGAGCGCGCCAAGCTCCTTCAGCTCCCCATCCTGGCCGAGCTCAAGGGCTGGTGCTATTACGGCAACAACCCGGCGCACATGGGGGTCTCCCCGGCCCTGGCCGCGCCCTTGGCGCTCAAGAACGCCGGCATCCGCTTCGAGGACTTAGACCAGATCGAGCTCCACGAGCCCTTCGCGGCGACGGTGCTCTCCATATTCCAGCTCGGCAAGGAGCGCTACGGCCACGACTGGGAGGCCAAGTTCAAGTCCGGCGCCCTCAACCCCAACGGAGGCTCCATCGCCCTGGGCCACCCGCTGGGCGCCACGGGCGCGCGCATGATGCTCAACCTCCTCTACGCCCTCAAGGAGAACCCCAAGGGACGCTACGGCATGATCGCGGGCTGCGCCGGCGGCGGCGTCGGCGGGGCCATGGTGGTGGAAAAAGCAGGCTGACTCAGGACTCTCGATGATTTCGCGCGGCGAAATCATCGAGCGTTCTTCGAAGGGTCAACGCGGTCAGCGGCACTTGGGGTTCGGGCTGACTCCGAAGAAATTGGTGCCTTCCGGGGCCTCCGCCCCCTGGCGGTAGAGGCCGACGAAAACCTGGAGCGGGTCCTTGCCGTGGAGGAGGTACACCGTCCGCGGCTTCTTCCCTTTGACCTTGCTCTTGACCGACATGAGCTTGAGCGAGAATTCGTCGGCGAGCTCGCACTCGGTGCACCCCGTCTTCTTCATCAGATAGGCCTCTTCCTCCTCGGTGATGGGCCCGTAGCCCGCCAGGGAGTACATCCCCAGGCCCGCCTCGTCGGTGTTCTCGAAATCGCACTTGCCGATGGGCTCGACGCCCTGCCTGCGCACGGTCCCCTTCTTCTTGCCGTCGACGATCTTCTTGAGCGCCAAGAGCTCCTCTTTCTTGGCCTGATAGGGCGTGCGCAGCTTCTTGGGAAGAGTCTTGGCGTCGATCTCCAGGAACTCCGGCACCCCCTCCGGCGGCAGTTCGATGGTGGGAACGCCGAGGAAATGCTCCACGAGCCGCACCGTGTCCGAGCTCGCCTTGGCCTCCGCGGCTCCCGACGGAACGGCCCCATAGAAGAAAAGCCCGGCCCAGAGGAATGCTTCTGTGGTTTTATTCATCTATTCACCCACCAGAACGTATGGAGCCCAATGGAGAGGATGATCATACCCGTCCGCGCGCAGGTCTTGCCGCGACAAACGCATGGCTTCACGATGGCTTTTGCCGTCCTTTATGTGAAAGAAAAACCTCTTGACGAACAAAACCATCGAGTCTTCAGGGGGGGTCCATAGTGAAACAAGGACGCTTTTGGCCCCAGCGGCCTGGAAAGCTCGAATCAGCCCCATACTTCCCTCTCCTCCAATGACCCCGCTTGGGAGCATCTTGCAGGCGGGTAAGACCACTAGATCCGCTTTTAGTTCCAACCCCCTAATCTCGGAGTCGACGAGAAAACCATCATCCCCTCCCCCCCCATCTGATTGGTCCAATATCAAGGTTGGCTCATAGACGCGTGGAATCGCGTCACCAAGGACCCCATATGTTGCGAGGAGCAGGTGTTTGTAGGCAGACAAGTTGTGGTTTTTAAACGACCGCTCATCGGCCGCCGGACCCAATAGAACATCTACTGTAGTTCCGGCCAAGACGTTTTCCTTCAACCCTCTTGCCAGGGCTTCCGTTTGAGCCAACCGCAAAAGGCCCTGTCTGTTTGCCCCCGAACTGCCGAAGACATCCAAAATAGTGCTCTCGCGCACCCCCAACCGAAGATGTTTGTCCTCATCATATTTCTTGGCCCGCGAATCTGCGGTGGAAAATATCGGGTCGGCCAAGATAAGCGTTGATCCTTCCATTGGCCCTTCTTGTTTGCGACCCCTCTGGATGGTCAAAGCCGTTGCAGAAGGATAATAAGCGATATCGATTTCATCGCCGACATACCGGACGCCGGTAGTCACCGGCCCACGACTGCTCATTGACATCTCAAAACGCTCTGGCTTGGAAATCGGCAGGGATTCGAATGGCAATTCTGTCAGCACTTCATCCGGCACAACGATTGCCTTGGCTGCCGTTTCTATCCGATGAGCCTCCCCAAATATGTTTTCCATATTTAACAGTGGTGCCAGCAGAGCGTCGAACAGTTCTCTCCCTGGGCCAGTATCGAATCGGGGGCGGCTCTCTTTCGCGGCCGCTGAACGCAAGACTTCTAGATGCTTGCGCACTAATGCGGTCAGCCGTTCTCTTCCCAACGGCACCACATGTACGTAGGTGCCCCCATGAGGCCTTAAGACATAGGCCAGCGTATGCGACCCCATCACATCGTACTCGATGAGCGCTTCTCCATCAGTGAGCGGAACTTCTTCCCGCCACACCGGTTCAGGATATTTGACCGCCACATATTTCGGGTATTGCCGCCGAAGCTTGGAAATGAACTGTTTCTGGTCATAACGCATGGCATCCGTGTTCATGTCCGGTCCGTAGTAATACTTCCCGGTCTCCATTTCGATTCGGAATTTTTGTCGCAAGGCCTCAATCCCAGTGGAAAATCTAATCTCATCCGATTGCAACTCCCCCGGCATGTCTTGTGGAGACACATCGGGGTGGGCGGCGACGCTTTCCGCAAAAGGCAGCCCCCGAGAGTATTCCGAATAATAGAAGGCATTCTCGATGGATTCCTGCGATTCCCCCTCGCCCAAGAAATACCTCGAACGGCCTTCGAAAACTTCGATTCGTGGGAAGCCTGATTCACGACCCCTAAAGAACAGCATTCTCTGCTGAAGGGGAAGAGAATGCCTCATGCTCTCCAAGTAAGAATCTCCCCAGTAGAATTCGTTCCCCGCATCCGGCAACATTTTCCTTCCTTCCCAAGCCAACCCCCTGCCGATACTCATGGCAATTATCGCCTCAGCGTCCCGCGACTCCACGACATCTCCAAAGTTCTTAGAAAACCCCATGAGGGCATCATGATAGCGGCCATCCCTCAGCAAATACTGGCCATATGCAACACTGTCTTGGTTTGCATCAAGGAGTGGGGCGGCCTTCTCGGGATTACCCGCCAGCATATACAATCGTCCCAAATCTGAATTCGACGGAAAGCCATCAAGGGCTGTTGCTTCCTGATGCAACCTTATTGATTCATGATATTCGCCAAGCCCCTCCATGGCCTGCGCAAGGCTCCGCATCGCCTGCGCTCGGCCCCACCTGTTTTCGCAAAGCTCAAAATCCGTTGAAGCCTCTATTAAGGTCTCGATAGCCTTGTAATAGTCGCCCATTCGAATCCATAGCTGACCGAGACCCAACAATATGTGCGGCCTCTGTGAGCCGCCAAATCCTGACTGATCATTCAATGATAAGGCCTTTTCAAAGGACTTCAGCGCATCCGATAGGCGTCCCAATCGTATATATAGATACCCGAATTCGGCATGGACATCCGCCACATTGATTAATGAACCATCCTGTTTGGCCAGCGCGGCCCATTGCCCAAGGACATCAAGCGCAAGCATTGGTTTTGAGCCGTGGATGCGCGCCCGGGCCAATCCATTGAGCATTGATAGTTCATAGTCGACTCTCTTTTGCTTGCGGGCGAGAATTATCCCCTCCTCAAATCTCGTTGCCGCAGAATCGGGAGAACCGCTAATATGCGCGACCTCCGCGGCCATCAAACTGCTCCAACAAATGCCATCCTGATCACCGTAGAATTCCGCGGTGCTGCCGATGGCCGCATAGTCGGAGTATAAATGACGCGGACTCCCCCCTCGCTCCCTAATCCAGCCTTCAAGAAAGTGGAGCCTTTCTTTTAATGCGACTCGCTCCGGGTATTCTCTCTGTTCGATAATATTCAAGATCTCCCGAGCTTTAATCTTATGTTCCGTGGCCTCTTTTGGGTTACGAGACATCTCAAACTCCGCTGCATGGACCGCCAAAATGGCATTCTCCAGGGTGGGTTTTAAGCTTTTACGTAGGGCCCTGAGCCTCTTGCTCAGTCCTGACAATTCTTTTTCTGTCCATGATCTTGTCGATGGCAAGAGATGGGATAGGGCCAGCAGTCCATATTCTCCGGCGATTTGGTTCCTCCTCCCAAGAGCTTTGTTTATAGCCAATGCCTCCTGAACTTTTTCTCGACCGCGGCTCATGTCCCCAAACCGAAAATAGACCAATCCCAAGACCTCTGATAGATTCGCCTCGAACTCTCGTGCTTTATGCTTTCGGACGAATAGCCGGGCATCCTCTATCGTTTTGATCGCTCCGGCGAAATCTCCCATATCTGTTTGCAGGCGGCCGATTCTTTCGAGGACAGCCGTAGCCCTAAGGCCACCGAATCCGGATCTTCCAAGCAAGGCGTTGGCGCGCCGATATTCCCGCATTGCTGCTCTTCGGTTCCCCAATCGCAAATAGGAATCTCCCATATAAGCGAAGAACATGGCGACCGTCCATGGCCTATGAACCTTTTGCGCATCTTCGGCCCCCATTTTGAATAGCCGGACGGCCTGAGAATGCTTGCCGGCCTTCTGCTCTTGCAGTCCAGCTTTCTCCAGTTGACGCCAGGTTTCAAGGCCGTATATGGGCGTAATAGTAGTGAAGATTGTGGCCAGGAGGATTATCCGAAGGGGAAGTCTGTGTTGAATCAAATCGTAACAGAAACAATTCACCCCAGGGGTTGAAGAACCCCGCTGGGGTTCTTCAACCCCTGGGATGGTATTTATCATGGGCTTTCTTCATGTCCGAGGCGTCTAGGTGCATGTAGATCTGGGTCGTGGAGAGGCTCGAGTGGCCGAGGAGTTCCTGCACGGAGCGCGGGTCCGCGCCGCCGCGCAGGAGATGAGTGGCGAAGGTGTGCCTAAGCAGGTGGGGATGGAGCTCCCGCGAGAGCTTCGCCCTCCTGCCGAGCATCCTCAGGTCCCGCCAGAGCTGGACGCGCGATAGGCGCTTGCCCGAGCGGCTGAGGAACATCTCCGAGTCCGAGCCGCGCGCGCCGAAGCGGGCCTCGCGCAGGCGCAGGTAGCGCTCGAGCACCCTGCGCGCCCTCTCATGGATGGGGACCATGCGCTCCTTGGAGCCCTTGCCCAGGACCCGCACCCAGCCCTCGCCCAGGTTCGCGTATTCGGGCCGCAGGGAGATGAGCTCGGAAGCCCGGATGCCGGCCGCGTAGAAGAGCTCGAGCATGGCCTTGGCGCGCACCAGATGGAAGCCCCCGCGGTCGGGGACATCTAGGAGCCTCTCGACCTCGGGCTCGGTAAGGAACTCGGGAAGCCTCTTGGGAAGATGCGGGGATTTAAATCCCGCCGTGGGGTCCTCCGGGATGCGTTCTTCCACGGCCTGGAAGCGGTAGAAGGCGCGCAGGGCCTCCATCTTGCGGAATACCGACACCGCGGAGAGCCCCTTCTCGGCCTTCAGGCGCCAGAGGTAGTCGGAAAGGACCTTGGAGTCCGCCTTGAGCGGGTCGCGGCCGCCGAGCCACTCGAGGTAATCGGCCAGGTCCGAGGCATAGGCCAGGCAGGTATTATGCGCGAGCCCCCGCTCCAGGGTGATGTGCCGGACGAAATCGGCCAGGAGCGGGGGCTCTTTCACAGCCCGGTGGGCGTCAGCTGTGGACGGGGGTCTTCTTGCCCGCCTTGGGAGCGCTCTTGCTTCCCTCGCCGTCCTCCTCTTCCGGGACGGCTCCAGCCTGCGCCAGGACGCCTCCCACAAGGAATTTCTCCCGCAGGGCCTTCTCCAGCTCCCCGGCGGTCTTGGCGTCGGCCAATAGATTGGCCTTGGCGTTGTCGCGCCCCTGCCCGAGCCGCTCTCCCTTATAGAGCAGCCAGGAGCCCGACTTCTCGACGAGCCCGGACTCCACGCCCATGTCGAGGAGACAGCCCTCGCGGGAGACCCCATGGCCATGGATCATGTCGAAGACGGCTTGGCGGTAGGGCGGGGCGACCTTGTTCTTGACCACTTTCACCCGGCAGCGCGCGCCGTAGATCTGGTCGCCCTGCTTGAGGTTCTCGATGCGCCGGATGTCGAGACGCAAGGAGGCGTAGAACTTGAGCGCCAATCCGCCCGTCGTGGTCTCGGGGTTGCCGAACATCACGCCGATCTTGTGGCGGATCTGGTTGATGAAGATGAGGCAGGTATTCGAGCGGGCGAGCACGGCCGTGAGCTTGCGCAGGGCCTGGCTCATCAGGCGCGCCTGCAGGCCCATGTGGGAGTCCCCCATCTCTCCCTCGATCTCCGCCTGCGGCCCGAGCGCCGCCACGGCATCCACCACGATCACGTCCAACGCGCCGGAGCGCACCAGCTTCTCGACGATCTCCAGGGCCTGCTCGCCGGAGTCCGGCTGGGAGATGAGCAGCCCGTCGGTGTCCACGCCCAGGGCCTTGGCGTAGCCCGGGTCCAAGGCGTGCTCGGCGTCCACATAGGCCGCGGTGCCGCCCCCCTTCTGCGCCTGCGCCACGATCTGCAGGGCCAGCGTGGTCTTCCCGGAGGATTCGGGGCCGAATATCTCCACCACCCGGCCGCGCGGCACGCCGCCGACCCCGACGGCAAGGTCCAGGGAGAGGGCGCCGGTGGGGATCACCCCGACCTCCGCCTTCGCCGACCTCTCGCCGAGCCGCATGATGGATTCCTTCCCGTACGCCTTTTCGATCTGCGCCAAAGCCAGTTCCAAAGCCTTCGCCTTCCCCGTCTCCGCGTTCGTGGTCATCCGTTCCTCCCTATCCGTCGGGGCTTATTGTATCACATCGCCCCTCCCCTCTAGTACGGATCAGCCGCGAAAAAGTTCCCTGTCCGTTACCCCATAAAACGGGAATCCCGGAAAAATGCTTCGTATTTTTCAGGGATTTCCAAGGACTCGCCGTGTTAAACTTATCGTTGAGTTTGGAATATCTTCCTCTCCATCAGCTCGATGCTGGTGCGCAGCTCCACGGACTTCGGCCGGACCTTGCGCGCATCCGTCTCTCCCAAGGCCAATTCCGCGTTGGAGGCGCGGATCACCGTCTTGGAATCGCCCCACCAATAGGAGACCCCGCTGCGATGGGGCTCCCCGTACATCAAGGACAGGTCCACGACCACCTCCCCCAGGGGCTTCTTGCGCGAGGAGTCGGCGTCGTAGACCAGCCGCATGTATACCAGCCTCCCCCGCCGCAGGTCCAAGGTGAGCCTGTCCATCTGGCCCGGCAGGCCCTTGGCCTGGCCGCGCTCGATGACGACGCGCGAATAATCCTCCTGCGGAAGCTTCTCCACCGACCACTCATGGATGGGCGGGTAGACGCGCTTGACGATCTCGAGCGTGTCGCCGAGCTCGAGGCTGGCCAGATAGCGCTGTATGGCCGTGTCTTGCCGGGCGGATACGGGGAGAGCGGCCAGGAGGAACGCTGGAAAGCTAAACCACGGCTTCACGCGCTCACGGCTGGGGGCGCTTGGCATACAGGCTGCCGGAGCGGTAATGCCCGTAGGTGATGCGCCCGAGCTTGGCGATGTAATCCTTGGCGTAGGCGTAGCTCTGGTTCTGTCCGGTCAGGACGGTGATCGCGTAGTCGCCCTCGGGCGAGAACACGATCGCCGAGTCGTGGCAGGCCCGGCGCAGGAGTCCGGTCTTGTGGGCGATCTCCCAGCCCGGGGGCAGGTGCTTGGCCAGGCGCGTGCGCGCCCTCTTGGTCTTGAGTATGTCGAGCATCAGGGCGCTGGAGAAGCGGTCCACCATCTCGCCGCGGTAGATCTTCTCGAAGAGCATCCCCATCTCCCGGGCGGTGGTGAAATTCTCGTAGCGCACGCGCGAACTCGAAAGGCTCAGCCCCTCGGGATAGATCTCGGTGTAGACCAGGCCCATGCGCTGGAAGGCCTGCTGGAGGAACCCCATGCCCGTCTCGTCGATGAGGATGCGCATGGCCGTGTTGTCGGATTCCGCGATGAGGTGGTCGAGGAGCTGGCGCACGCTCAGGCGCGTCCCGTCCCGGAACCATTTGATGCTGCCCGAGCCCCCGACCCGGAGCCTGCGGCGAAGGGCCAGCTGCTTGCTCAGGGAGAGGTCGCCTTGGTGTATCTTATCGAACACCCCCACCATCACGGGGACCTTGATGAGGCTGGCCGAGGGGAAGAGGTCGTCGGCGCGATAGCTCCATTCCCTGCCCCGCTTGAGGTCCTTGACGTAGATGGCGATGCGGCCGGGGTAGCGGCGCGCCTGGCCGTCGAGCTCCGCGGTCATGGCGTCCCAGCGCCTCTGGAACGGATCGTAGGGTTCCGGCGCGTCCGCGGCCGGCGCGGCGGCCGGCGCCACGGCCGCGGCGATGACGACCGGCGGCCGGGGTTTCGGCGTTCCCGCGGGGGCCTCTCCCAGGCGCGAGAGCATGGCGTAGGAGACCGAGGCGGCCAGCACCAGGACGACCGGCAGCACCCGCCTTGGAGCCGGGAGCCAGTCTCGGACCTGCGTCTTCCTCGCCGCCGTCTGCTTCATCGCCGATCGGCCTCCTTGCTCACTTCACCTTCGCCAGGGGCTCCCTGGAGAAGAGCAGCTTCTCCGAGCCTTCCTCGTGCTCGACATAGATCGTCGCGCCGGGATCGAACTTCTTGACGAGCATCTCCTCGGCGAGGGGGTCCTCGATGAGGCGCTGGATCGTGCGCTGCAGCGGCCTGGCCCCGTAGTTCGGGTCGAAGCCCGCCTTGACCAGGTGCTTGCGCGCTTCCGAGGAGAACTCGACCTTGTAGCCCTGCTTCTCGAGCTTCTTCTGCATGCGCGAGAGCATGAGGTCCAGGATCTTGCCCATCTGCTCCTCGGTCAGGGAGTGGAAGACGATGATGTCGTCGATGCGGTTGATGAACTCCGGATTGAACACCCGCTTGACCTCGTCCATGACCGTGTCCTTCATGTTGCGGTAGTCCTTCTCCGTCGAGTCGCCCTGCGGGGCGAAGCCGAGGGACTTCCCCTTCGAGATCAGCCGCGCGCCCACGTTCGAGGTCAGGATGACCACGCAGTTCTTGAAGGACACCTTGTGCCCGAGGTTGTCGTTGAGGACCCCGTCGTCCATGATCTGGAGCAGGATATTGAAGACGTCCGGGTGCGCCTTCTCCAGCTCGTCGAGGAGGACCACCGAATAAGGCTTCCTGCGCACCGCCTCGGTCAGCTGGCCGCCCTCCTCGTAGCCCACGTAGCCGGGAGGGGCCCCGATGAGGCGCGAGACGGCGAACTTCTCCATGTACTCCGACATGTCGATTCGGATGAGGGAGTCCTCGTTGCCGAAGAGCGCCTCCGCGAGCGTGCGCGCGAGCTCCGTCTTTCCCAAGCCCGTGGGACCCAGGAACAGGAAGGAGCCGATGGGCTTCTTGGGGTCCTTGAGGCCCGTGCGGGAACGGCGGATGGCCTGGCTGATCGATTTGATGCCCTCGTCCTGGCCGACCAGGCGCTTATGGAGCTGCTCCTCCATGTGCACGAGCTTGTCGGTCTCCGTCTCCGTCAGGCGCGTGACCGGCACGCCCGTCCATTTGCTGACCACCACCGCGATGTCCTCCTGGGTGATGGCGGGCACGGTCTGGTCGCGCTTCTCGCGCCACTTCTTCTTCATCTCCTCGAGCTGCTTGCGCAGTTCCTTCTCCTTGTCGCGCAGGCGCGCCGCCTTCTCGTACTCCTGGCCGGCGATGGCCCCGGACTTGTCCTTGACCACGGACTCGATCTCCCCTTCCTTCTCCTTGAAGGCGGGAGGGGCCTGGGTGGTCTGGAGCCGTGCCCGGGAGCCCGCCTCGTCGATGAGGTCGATAGCCTTGTCGGGGAGATAGCGGTCGGTGATGTAGCGGTCGGCCAGCTCCGCCGAGGCCTTGAGGGCGTCGTCCTCGTATTTCACCTTGTGATGGGATTCGTACTTGTCCTTGAGCCCCTGGAGGATCTTGACGGTGTCCTCGACGGAGGGCGGGTCGACGAGCACGGACTGGAAGCGCCGCTCGAGCGCCGCGTCGTGCTCGATGTGCTTGCGGTATTCATCGAGCGTCGTGGCGCCGATGCACTGGAGCTCGCCGCGCGCCAGCGCCGGCTTGAGCATGTTGGAGGCGTCGATGGCGCCCTCGGCCGCGCCGGCGCCGATGACGGTGTGCAGCTCGTCGATGAAGAGGATGACGGTGTTCTTGGAGCGGCGTATCTCCTCGATGATGTTCTTGAGCCGCTGCTCGAACTCGCCGCGGTATTTCGTGCCGGCCACCACCGCCGCCAAGTCCAGGGTGAGCACGCGCTTGGAGGCCAGGAGCTCCGGGATGTCGCCGGAGGTGATCTTCTGCGCCAGCCCCTCGACGATGGCCGTCTTTCCCACGCCGGGGTCCCCGATGAGCACGGGATTGTTCTTGGTCCGGCGCGAGAGGATCTGCACGACCCGCTCGATCTCGTTCTCGCGGCCGATGACCGGGTCGAGCCGCCCATCCCGGGCCATTGTGGTGAGATCCCGGCCGAACTCGTCGAGGGTCGGAGTCTTGGATTTCGCGCGCTGCGGCGGCTGGGGTCCCCCGACATGCGGGGTCTGCCCCTCGCCGAGGAGGTTGAGGACCTCCTCGCGCACGACGTCGAGCCTGAGTCCCAGGTTCTCCAGCACCCTGGCCGCGACGCCCTCCTCCTCCCGGATGAGACCCAGGAGCAGATGCTCGGTGCCCACGTAAGAATGGCCCATGTGCTGAGCCTCTTCCACGGCATATTCGAGGACTTTCTTGGCGCGCGGCGTGAAGGGGATCTCGCCCAGGAGCATCACGTTGTCCCCCGTGCCGACGATCTTCTCTATCTCGGAGCGCACGCGCCGGAGGTCGACTCCCAGGTTGGCGAGCACCTGCGCCGCGACTCCCTCTCCCAAGGCGATGAGCCCGAGCAGGATGTGTTCGGTGCCCACGTAGTCGTGGTTGAGGCGCTTGGCCTCCTCCTGCGCGATGAGGATGACTCTCTGGGCCCGTTCGGTGAAACGATTAGACATAATCCCCCGTCCTGATAGATGCTTGAATGCGATAGCCGATCCCCGCCTCAGCGGGGCACTCTTAAAATTATTACAGAACTTTGTTAACAATTCAAGGCATGAACCCCGATTAAATTGCGAATTCCTGGAAAAAGGCCTGAAATCCGAATATACTAGTCCTAATGGCCTTCGAAAGCCTCGTTTTCGGGCTGTCTTTCCTGATATTGAACGCCTGGGGAGGTGACTCTACGCTTCCGGGCCCCCTCGCTCCCCCCCCGAACCCCTCCGCGGGGAACGCTCTCATCTCCCCGGACGGACGCCTGCGCTGGGTGGAGGGAGACTCCTTTGTGACCGTAGCCGCGGACGCGGAGCGTCCGGAGCGGACGGTGAAGCTCCCCCCCCTCGCAAGCCGGACGGCGAAACGCCGCGTGCTCTTCGCCGAGCGTTCGAGCCGCTTCTGCCTTTTGGAGGAAGGGGACAGCGAACTCGGACTGCACCTGGGGACCCGGCGCGGACATGAGAAGGCCAAAGCCCTGGTCGTGGCGTCTAAATTGCATCTGATCGATTCGAACGGCCGCATACTCTGGTCCCGCCGCCTCCCGGAAAAGGCCATCGTGGGCCGGGCCGCGGACGCCCGGTCCCTCCTCATCGCCAACGACGGCACGCTGGCCCTGCTCCTGCGGGACGTCGACCCCTACGGCAAGGACCGACCCATGCTCCTGGTCATCAGCCCCAAGGGGCGCGACTTGCTGAGCCTTGATTCCACGGCTTGGTCCCGAATCGAGGAATTCAAGCTCTCCTTGGATGGGTCCGCCTTGGCGGTCCGGGGCTTCGGCTGGATCCCCGAGGACGAGGATTGGTCCAAAGCCCTCGGCTATTATCCTCTTCGCTCGGGCAAGGCGCGCATCCATCCGGTCCCCAAGGTCTCGGAGGGCGGCTCGCTTTTGGGCTTCGACGCGGAGGGCTGGGTCTGCTGCGTGAGGGGGGAGGACGGCAAGAGCTACGCCTTTGCCTCGCTGGGCCCCCGCAAAGCCGTTGCGGAGAAGGAAAGCCGCCGTTTCCGGAATTGACTATTTCAGCGCGTCCGCGCCGAAATAGGGACGAAGCGGCTCGGGGACGCCCACCGAGCCGTCCTCCCTCTGGTAGTTCTCCAGGACCGCCGCGAGGATGCGCCCCACCGCCAGGCCGGAACCGTTGAGGGTGTGGACGAATTCCGGGGCGTCGGCGGGCGAACGCCTGAACCTCGCGTTCATGCGCCGAGCCTGGAAATCCCAGCAGTTGGAGCAGGAGGAGACCTCCCGGTATCGCCCCTCGCCCGGGAACCAAACCTCCAGATCGTAGGTCTTGCAGGAAGAGAAGCCCATGTCCGCGGTGCAAAGCTCGATGACCCGGTGGGGGAGCCCCAAGGCCTCGAGGACCTTGAGCGCGTCGCCGGTCAGGCTCTCCAGCGCCGCCATGGAATCCTCGGGGCGGGTGATCCAGACCAGCTCCACCTTGTCGAACTGATGGTTGCGGATGAGGCCGCGAACGTCCTTGCCGTAAGAACCCGATTCCTGGCGGAAGCACGGCGTCAATGCCGTGAGCTTGAGCGGCAAGCGGGAGGCGTCGAGGATCTCTCCCCGCACCAGATTGGTCAGAGGCACTTCCGCGGTCGGTATCAGGTAACGGATGCTTCCCGGGCCCTGTTCCCCTTTTCCGTCCGGCTGGGTTTCCTCGGCGGATTGGCCGGTCTTATAGAGGTCGCCCTCGAATTTCGGGAGCTGTCCGGTCCCTTCCAGGATGTCGGGCCGGACCAGGAGCGGGACCCATATCTCCTCGTAACCGTTGCGACGGGTCTGCAGGTCCAGCATGAACTGGGCGATGGCCCGTTCCAGGCGCGCCCCCGCTCCGCGCAGGAGGGAGAAGCGCGACCCCGAGAGCTTGGCCCCCGCCTCGAAATCCAGTATGCCCAACCTCTCCCCGACCGTCGAATGGTCCAGGGGCTTGAAGGAGAAAGCCGGGATGTCCCCCGCTTTGCGCAGTTCGCGGTTATCCGCCTCGCTCGAGCCCTTGGGCACGCTCTCATGAGGCAGGTTCGGGATGCTCAAGAGGTTCTCGTGGATCCGGGCCGCCGCGGCCTCCAGCTCCGATTCCTTGCGCGGGAGCGCGGTTTTCATCCCGGCCGCTTCCTCCATCAGGCGTTTGGCCGCGGCCTCATCCTTGGCCGCCTTGGCCTTGCCGATGAGCTTGGAGGATTCGTTGCGCTTGGAGCGCAGTTCCTCCACTTCCTTTAACAGCGCCCGATGGGCGGCCTCCTGTTCCAGGAATCCCTCCAGAAAAGGCAGGTATCTTCCGCCTCGGTCCCGAATCCCTTGGCGGGCCTTCTCCGGCTCCGCGCGCAGGAGCTTCGGGTCGTTCATTTTCCGCCCCCGGCGGCCGGCTGCCTCCAGAGGACTTTCATGACGGATTCCGCCACCCGGCCGTCCAGGGAGGACTCTCCGGACCGAGGCTCGATCATGACCTGGATGCGCAGGGCGTCCGGCCAGAGCCCGGTCCGCCCCTTGCGCCTCAGATAGGCGCCGAAGACCGTGCGATTGAGCGGGATGGGCACCTCCCGCGAACCTCCGGCTTTCACCTTGGGGATGTGCTTCTCCTCGAGGAGGAAGGGGACGGTCCAGACCCCATCGGAGTCTCCGGCGGTGGGGGCGAGCCGGGCGCTGACCGCGTAGCGCAGGAGCACCCCCTCCTCGGAACGGGTGGAGCGGTTGACCAGGGTCACCATGGCCCGGATCTGTCCCGCCGCCTTCGCGTCCGGGGGCCGGAGCCATTGCGGGGCATCGTGGTACAAGGGCTTGCCCCCGGGGCGGGGAGATTTCGCGGCGACTTGCCAGTGCAGGTCCTGGAGCTGGACCTGCGCGCGGGCGGCCCCGGCGATGAGGACCGGGCAGGCACAAACGGCGAAAACCAAGACGGCTCGCGCGGCTCGCTTCACCGGGGCATTATACCGTATCCAACGGCTCTCGCATCTCCTCACCCCTTGAGGACTCCCAGGGGCTTGAGGCGCGCCACTTTCCTTGAGAGGCCGGCCCGCTCGCAGACCTCCACGACCTCGGAAACGTCCTTATACGCGAAGGGGGCTTCTTCCGCCAATCCCCGATAGGAGTCCGTGCGGACCTGGATGCCCCGGGCGCCGAGCTCACGGGACAACTCATGCCCCTGCACCCGCTTAGAGGCCTGCGTGCGGCTCATCATGCGCCCGGCCCCATGGCAGACGCTCCCGAAGGAGGCGTCCATGGCGCCTTGGGTCCCGATGAGGACGTAGCTCTCCGTCCCCATGGACCCGGGCACGAGCACGGGCTGTCCGACCCCGCGATACGCCTCCGGCACCTCGGGATGTCCGGCGGGGAAGGCGCGCGTGGCCCCCTTGCGGTGCACGCATACGCGCACGGCCCGGCCCTGGACCCGGTGGGTCTCGACCTTGGCGATGTTATGGCAGACGTCGTAGACCACGCGCATGCCGAGTTCCCTCGGGGAGAGGCCCAATTCCCTCATGAAGCAGTCGCGCGCGAGCTGGGTGATGGCTTGGCGGTTGGCGCGGGCGAAGTTGGCGGCCGCGCACATGGCCGCGAAATACCGCCGCCCCTCCTCCGAGGCGAACGGCGCGCAGGCGAGCTGGCGGTCGGGCAGGGAGATGCCGTGGCGCGCGGCGGCTTTTTGCGCGACCCTCAGGAAGTCGTCGCAGACCTGGTAGCCCAGGCCGCGGGAACCGGTGTGGATGGAGACGACGAGCTGCCCTTTGAACAGTCCGAACACCGCGGCGGCGCCGGGGTCGAAGATGTCCGAGACCTCCTGCAATTCCAGGAAATGGTTCCCGCTGCCGAGGGTCCCGAGCTGGTCCCTGCCCCGTTCCAGAGCGCGCTCGCCGACCTCCTCCGGGTCGGCTTCCTCGAGCCGGCCTCCATCCTCGCAGGCGGAGAGGTCCTCGGTCTCGCCGTGGCCGTTCTCCACGGCCCAGCGGGCGCCCTTCTTCAGGACACGACGCAGGTCCTCTTTGCCCAAGCGGATTCGCCCCGACTTCCCGACGCCGGAGGGCACGCAGCGGTAGAGCCTATCCATAAGCGGTCCGGTCTTCGACCGGACGGACTTCGCCTCGATGTCGCTGCGCAGCAAACGCACCCCACACGATATGTCGTACCCCACACCGCCCGGGGAGATGACGCCCGTCTCGGCGTCCATCGCCGCCACCCCGCCCACGGGGAAACCGTAGCCCCAATGCGCGTCGGGCATGGCCAGGGAGGCCTCCACGATGCCCGGAAGGCAGGCGACGTTGGCCACCTGCTCGGCCACGCGCTCCCGCTCCAGCTTCGGGAGCATGGCTTCGGAGGCGTACACGCGGCCGGGAACTCGCATGCCGCCGGTCTTGGGGAGTTCGTAGACGCAATCGCCGAGTCTATGGAAGACTCCCATGATGTGGGGAGCTAAACGTCGAGGACGATGCCCGCGGAGAGGAAGGCTCCCCGTCTGCGCACCTTGAGGTTGTGGTAGGTCGCGGCCTTGATCTCGGCCTTCAGCCGGACGGGGTGTTCCGCGGCGTCGGTAGGGCCGCCCCTCAGTTCGGCCTCCAAGCCCTTGGGGCCGCCTTCCCGGATGATGATTCGGGTCGGCAGCCAATGCTTGGTCGACACCAGGAAGATGATCTCGTTGAGCCAGAGCACGAGAGTGTCTTCCGGGCTTTCGGCCTCCACCGCGGCCTTGCGCATGGACTCCTTGAGCGGCTTGCCCTCGGGAGCGTAGAGGGACAAGAGGCCGCGGGCCGCGTTGAGGTAGAGCTCCTCCCAGGTGCGTCCGCGGATCTCCAGCCCCACGTCGGAGGCGTGCGGGACGGTCCGGAAACCCGGGCCCCCCGAAGCGGGCCTGGGCCTATCGCGGAGAGCGGCCGCGCCGTCCCTCCGCGAGCGGCCGATCATCCGTCCTTAGCCTGCTCGAGATCGAGCTCCGGCGAGGCGTTCTCCTTGACCACCGGAGCCACGCGCGCGACCTTATGGCCGTCCTTGAGGCGGACCAGGCGCACGCCTTGCGTATTGCGGGAGATGGTCTTGATGTCCTTGCACTGCATGCGGATGGCCATGCCGCCGGTGGTCATCACCATCAGGTCGTCGTGGTTGGTCACCAGCTTGACCCCCAGCACATCGCCGTTGCGCTCGGTGGTCTTGATCGTGATCACGCCGCCGCCGCCGCGGTGCTGTCCCCGGTATTCGGTCAGGTCGGTCCGCTTGCCGAAGCCGTTGACGCACACGGTGAGCAGGGTCTTCTTGGCGTTGGGGGAAGAGGCCTCCATGCCGACCACCTGGTCGCCCTCCGAGAGGCGTATGCCGCGCACCCCGCGGGCCTGGCGGCCCATGGAGCGCACGTCGGCCTCCGGGAAGCGGATGACCATGCCGTCCTTGGTGCCCAGGAGGATCTCGTCCTTGCCGAAGGTGTGCTGGGCCTCGACGAGGACGTCGCCTTCGTCGAGCGAGATGGCGGCGATCCCGTTGCGGCGGATGTTCTCGAACTCCACCAGGGGGGTCCGCTTGATCGTGCCCGAGCGCGTGCAGAGGGTCAGGTAGCTCTCCTGGCCTTTCTTCTCCTCGAAAGACCGGATCGCGATGACGGAGGTGATCTTCTCCTCTCCCGTGATCGCCAGCAGATTGACCAGGGCCTTGCCTCGCGAGGTGCGCACGCCTTCGGGAACCTCGAAGGCGCGCAGGGCGTAGACCTTCCCCCGGTTGGTGAACATGAGCAGGGTCGCGTGGCTGTCGGTGACGAAGAGGTGCTCGATGAAATCCTCCTCCTTCATCTCCTGGCCGGTCACCCCCTTGCCGCCGCGGCCCTGCGTCCGGTAGGTGTCCACCGGGATGCGCTTGACGTAGCCGCCGTTGGAGAGGGTGATGACGACCTCCTCCTTGGTGATGAGGTCCTCGAGCGTCATCTCGGCGCGCTCGGTGGTGATCTGCGTGCGGCGCGGCTGGCCGAAGCGTTCCTTGAGCTCGTCGAGCTCCTTGACGATGATGGCCAGGACCTTCTTCGGGTTGGCGAGGATGTCCTTGAGCTCCGCGATCCTCTTCTGGAGCTCCTTGTGCTCCTTTTCGATCTCGTCGGCCGAGAGCCGGGTCAACTGGTGCAGGCGCATGTCCAAGATGGCCTGCGCCTGTATCTGGGTGAGCTCGAACTCACCCATCAGGCGCAGGCGGGCCTCTTCCTGGTCCTTGGAGGAGCGGATGATCTTGATGACCTTGTCGAGATACTTGAGGGCGATGAGGAAGCCCTCGAGGATGTGCGCTCGGGCCTGCGCCTTCTTGAGCTCGAAGCGGGTCCTGCGCGTGACCACGACCTTGCGATGCTCGACGTAGTGGCCCAGGATGTCGCGCACGGGCAGCACGCGCGGCCGGCCGTCGACGAGGGAGAGGAGGATGACGCCGAAAGAAGTCTCCAGCGCCGTGTGCTTGAAGAGGAGGTTGAGCACCACATTGGCGTTCCCGTCGCGCTTGACCTCGATGACGACGCGCATGCCGGAGCGGTCCGATTCGTCGCGGATGTCGGAGATGTCCTGGATCTTCTTGTCGCGCACGAGGTCCGCGATGTTCTCCAGGAGCTGGGCCTTGTTGACCTGATAGGGGAGCTCGGTGACGATGATGGCCTGACGGTTGCCCTTGATATCCTCGATGTCGGTCTTCGCCTGGGTGCGCACCGAGCCGCGTCCGGTCTCGAAATACTCCTTGATGCCGCCCTTCCCGCGCACGATGCCCGCGGTCGGGAAATCGGGCCCCTTCATGATCTTCATGAGCTCCGCGGCCGATATCTGCGGGTCCTTGATGACGGCCTGCACGGCGTCGCAGACCTCCGAGAGGTTGTGCGGGGGGATGTTGGTGGCCATGCCCACCGCGATGCCCGTGGAGCCGTTGACCAGCAGGTTGGGCAGCTTGGCCGGAAGCACCAGCGGTTCCTGCATGGATCCGTCGAAGTTGGGGGCGAAGTCCACGGTCTCCATGTCGATGTCGCCGAGCATCTCGTCGGCGATGTGCGCGAGACGGACCTCGGTGTAGCGGTAGGCCGCGGCCGGGTCCCCGTCCACGGAGCCGAAGTTCCCCTGTCCGTCGATGAGCGGGTGGCGCAGGGAGAAGTCCTGCACCATGCGCACCATGGCGTCGTAGACCGCCATGTCGCCGTGGGGATGGTATTTGCCGAGCACGTCTCCGACCACGCGCGCTGATTTCTTGTAGGCCTTGTTGTGCTTGAGGCCCATCTCGTCCATGGTGAACAGGATGCGCCGGTGCACGGGCTTGAGCCCGTCGCGGACGTCGGGCAGGGCCCGGCCGACGATGACGGACATGGCGTAGTCGATGTAGGAGGACTTCATCTCCTCGCCGATGTCGCGCAAGATGACGTTTCCTACGGGCTCCGGAAGAAGGGGCGTTTCCGCGTCGGGTTTGTTCATGTCGTTCCTCAGATATCCAGATTCCTGACTTCTTTGGCGTGGGTCTCGATGAACTGCCGCCTGGGGCCCACCTTATCGCCCATGAGCGTCGTGAAGGCGGACTCGGCGCCGGCCAGGTCCTCCAGGGTCACGCGCAGGAGCTTGCGCCTCTTGGGGTCCATGGTGGTCTCCCAGAGTTGTTCGGGGTTCATCTCTCCCAACCCTTTGTAGCGCTGGATCATGGCGCCGGAGCGCCCCGCTTCCCGGACGGATTCCAGGAGGTCCCGCAGTCCGTAGCCGGGCGCCTCGCTGCGCGCGCTCTTGCAGGTGAAGAGCGGCTTCATCTTCTCGTCGTCCTTGACCCGTGCGTACCAGGTGATGTCGAGGCCCAGGTTGTCGAGCTTCCTGTCGAGCTCCTGGAGCTTGGGCAGCTCCCAGAGCTCCTGCACGTCGAAGCCGAGGTCCTCTTCCCCTTCGGCCACGGCCGCGTCGGCCTCCCCCTCCGCCTTGAGCTCGGCCCGTATCCTCTCGCGCCTGGCGGCCAGGAGCTCGTCCTGCTTGGCGCGCCATTCCTTGTCGCTGTAGAAGTAGAGGTACTGGCCCGGGGACTCCTCGAATCGATAGGCCGGGAACTTGCCTTCCTTCTTGAATCTCAGGAAGTCGTCGAAGAGGATGCCCTTGCGCTCCAGGTGCCGCAAGAGGGATTCCGCGTCGATGAGGTACTTGAGGATGCCCTCTAGTTCCCGCTTCTCCAGGACCTTCGATTTTTTTCCGTCCGCGGAGAAGGCGCGCACCTCGACGTCCTCGATCCCCTCGCGCAGGAGCCAGGCGTTCATCTTGTCCTCGGTGTCGATGTACATCTCCTTCTTGCCTTTCTTGACCTTGTAGAGCGGAGGCTGGGCGATGTGGATGTGGCCTCGCTCGATGAGGGGCCGCATCTGGCGGTAGAAGAAGGTGAGCATCAGGGTGCGGATGTGCTGGCCGTCCACGTCGGCGTCGGCCATGATGATGAGCTTGTGGT
>CAYHRV010000008.1:23267-29405 GCA_964359165.1 uncultured Elusimicrobia bacterium | reverse complement strand
ATCATCGCGTCGATGGCCTTGAGCCCGGTCTGGAGCGGCACGTTCACGGGCTGGCGGTCCACCACGCCCGGGGCGATGACCTCGATGGCCTAAATCCCGTCGATTTAATGGGTCCTTTCCCGTCGAGGGGCTGGCCCAGGGGGCTGACCACGCGACCGATGAGCGCGTCACCGACGGGCACCTGCATGATGCGGCCGGTGCGGCGGACCGGATCGCCCTCGCGGATGAGCTCGTCCTTGCCCATGAGCACGCAGCCCACGTTCTCCTTCTCGAGGTTGAGCACCATCCCGAACACCCCGTGCGGAAGCTCCAAGAGCTCCCCGGCCATGGCGTTGGCCAGCCCCCAGACGCGGGCGATCCCGTCGCCCACCTGGAGGACGAAGCCCTCCTCGCCCACCTCGGTCTTGCCTTCGTAATCGTCGAGCTGTTTGAGGATGACGCCCGTGATCTCTTCCGGTCTGATGGCCATGTGGTCTTCCCCTTATTTCATGAGCGATTCGCCCAAGCGCCGCAACTGTCCCGCCAGGCTCCCGTCGAGCACCCAGTCTCCCATCCGCACGACGGCGCCGGCGAGCAGCTCCGGGTCCGTCTTGAAATCCAGGACGACGCTCTTGCCGCTGAACGCCGCCAAACGCGCCCTCAGGGCCTCGGCCTCCGCGGGCGCCAGATCGTGGGCCGAGCGCGCCGAAGCCCGGACGGTCCCCTTGCGCTCATCGAGGATGCGGCCCAGGTCCCCCGTCACATGGGGAAGCAGGCCGAAGCGCTTCTTATCTATAAGGAGGTCCAGGAATCGGAGCGTGCGCGCGGAGGCGTCCGGGAGGGCGCGCTTGATGAGCGCCTTCTTCTCCGCGGGGCTCACGCGCGGATCCTTGAGCGAGGGCATCTCATCCTGGAGGGAATGGGCGGCCCGCAACAACTCCCCGACGGCCTTTTCCTCCGCCTCCCCCCCCGCCGCCGCCTTGCCCGCCGCGCTCAAGCAAAAAGCCATCGCATACCGCCGCGCCAACACCCGGTCGGAGAGGTTCATAACTCGACGGACCCCCCGCGGGGGTCTGTCTCCGTCCGGGGGGCTCTCTCCCTCTGGAGGGCCGACTTCCGTTTCATCAACCCCTTCCTTTCTTATCCGTTATTTCTTCCATGAACTTATCCATCACCGACTTCCTAACCTCGGCGTCCACGCTCTTCCTGACCAAGCGCTCGGCCGCCCGGACGGACAGGGCGGCCACCTCGCGGCGGAGCTCTCCGACCAGCCGCGCCTTCTCCTCCTCCAACTGGAGGCGGGTCTTCTCCAGCAGGCGCGCGGACTCCTCCTCTCCGGTCTTCTTGAGCTTCTCCCGGAGCGCTTCCCCCTCCTTCCCGGCCTGGGCCAAGAGCGCCTGGACCTCGGTCTGCGCCTGGCCCAGCCTCCGGTCTAGCTCACCCTGGATGCGCTCGGCTTCCTTGCGCGCGGCCTCGGCCTTCTCCCGCTCCCGGCGCATCCCCTCCTCGCGCTCCTCGATGGACTTGAGCAGGGGGCCCCAGGCGAAACGGCCCAGGATGAACACTAGGCCCAGGAAAGTGGCGATGGTCCAGAACATCAGGCCTGTGTCCGGCTGAAGCAGTTTTTCCATAGATCTCCTTAAAGACTCCTCGCTCCCGCCGTCCGGGAGGGCCTTGCGGCCCTCCCGGACGCGCGGAAGGATCAGTGCGACTCTACGGCCGCCGGGGGTTCCCCGCCATTGGAAGCCGAGGGCACTCCCTTGTTGAGGGCCAGCACCGCCAGCAGCACGGCGACGACCGCCAGCAGCCCGAGGCCTTCGATCATGGCCGCCGGGATGATCATCATGGTCTGAAGCGAACCCGCGGCCTCCGGCTGCCGGGCCGTCCCCTCCAGCGCCGCGGCGGCGAGACGCGCGATCCCGAAGGCGGCGCCGATGACGCACAGTCCGACTCCGATCCCGACTCCGACGTAGCCCAACCCTAGATACAGCATGTCATGACTCCTCTGCGGCGAATATAGGCGCTCCTCCAGGGAGTGCGCCCGACCGACCTCCGCGCCGACGACCGCTCTCAGTGCGGGTGGACCGAACTTCCGACGAACAACGCGGTCAACATCGTGAAAATGTACGCCTGGAGCAGCGCCACGAGCAAATCCAGGCAAGTGATGAAAAGCGCGAGCCCCACGGCCGGCACCGACACCAGGAACCCCAGCGGCCTGCTCATCTCTCCGAAGATGAATATCAGCGAGAGGAAGGAGAGCGCCACGATGTGTCCGGCGATCATGTTGGCGAAAAGACGGATGGTGAGCGCGATGCACTTGACCAGCATGCCCAGTATCTCGATGGGATAGAGGATGACAAGCACCCACCACGGGATGCCGCTGGGCGCGACGTGCTTGAGGTAATTGAAGAGGCCTTGCTCGCGCACGCCGGCCACCTGCATGAGTCCGAAGGTGCACAGGGCGAGCCCGGCCGTCACGGAGATGTTCCCCGTGGCCGTGGCGCCGTAAGGGAGGAGGCCTGCCAGGTTGCAGAAGAGAATGAAGAAGAAGAGCGTCAAGAAATAGGGGAGATAGCGCCGCCCGGCGTGCCCGAGGGCGGGCTCGACGATCACGTCCCGGATGTAGAGGACCAGGGATTCGAGCGCGACCCGGGCCAGGAGCCCCGCGCCGGTGCGCGTGCGGGCAAGCCAGGAGAAGGCGACCAGGAGGAAGGAGCCCACGATCCACATCATGAGCAGGTGCTTGGTGAAGGCGAAACGCACTCCGCCCAGGTCGAAGAGAGGGAAGAACGCGTGGTCCAGGAGATGGTGCGAGAGTATCTTTTCGAAGTTCACTTCGCCGTCGTACCGTCCTTTCTCAGGTGTCTATACTCCAACAGCAGCAGCGCCAAGTTCCCGCCCGCGTACGACACCAGCATCGCGGCCTGCGTCCGCATATCCGAACCCCGGACCGAGACCGCCAAGGCCGCGAAGACCACGACCCTCGCCGCCAACCCCCCGCCGAAGGCCCTCCAGAACGCCTTGGAGGAGGACTCCCGGGCGAAGAGGAGCGCCGCGACGCTCCCCGTCGACATCAGCCACGCGGCCGCCAGGCCGGTGAAGGCGTGTCCCGCGGCCTCGCCGTCGAGGACGAACCGGCACGGCAAGGCGAGGGCCAGAGCCAGGGCCGCGCCTTCCGCCGCACTACGGAGCGTCCTTTGAAGGGGCCGTCTCTCGGATGAGCCGGTAGAGTCCAAGGGAGATGCCCGCCACGGTCCCCAAGAGCGCGAGCCAGGGCTGGGTTCCGAGCCTGCCGTCGAGCCAGCGGCCGGCGAACACTCCCGCCAGCACCGAGACGACCAGTTCGCTCCCCGCGCCGAGCGCGAGTCCCCAGGCGCTGCGTCTCTGGGGACGGGTCCCGCGATCAGGAGTCATGCAAAGATCAATCCTGGGTCCATGCTATAAAATCCTCCGCGTTGCTTACAACTTCGGGGCCGCGGCCCCTTCCCCGAAACGATAGCCGAAGCCCCGGAGCGTCCGGATGTCCCCGGCCGAGCCGAGCCTGCGGCGCAGATTGCCGACATGGCGGTCCACCGTCTCCGGATTGACCTCCGCGGCTTTGCGTCCCCATACGCGCTCGAGGAGCACGGCCCGGGGCAGCGCCGCCCCCGGATGCTCCAGGAAGAAGCAGAGTAGGTCGAACTCCCGCGGGGAAAGAGGCCCCGCGTCCACCCAGCCCCGGCCCTTGCGCCGCGAGACCCGGCGGCGGGCGCGCTCCACGCGCAGGTCCTCGGCGGGAGAGAGCAGGACCTCCCCTTCGCCGTGCGAGCCGGTGAGCGCCGCGGCGATTCGCCCG
This sequence comes from uncultured Elusimicrobia bacterium, assembly GCA_964359165.1. Classification (GTDB taxonomy): domain Bacteria; phylum Elusimicrobiota; class Elusimicrobia; order UBA1565; family UBA1565; genus CAYHRV01. The sequence goes on along the minus strand of CAYHRV010000008.1, from coordinate 25,591 downwards.
GCCAGGACCGGGTCCCCCGAGTCCGTGTTGAGCACATCGGCGGCTCCACAGGAGACCGCTTTGGAGAGGGCCGAGCCGAAGAACTCCCCGGGATCGAGGAACAGGAGGACCTTTCCGGTCCGTTTGGACAGCCGCTTGACCGCGGCCTTGGGGTCTCTCCCCAGAGCGCCCCAAGCCGCGAGGACGATCTCGGCTCCGTCGCGGTGGGCGGCCGGGTGCGCGAGCGCCTGGAAAGAACATCCCAGCCCCCGCAACAGGCGGCCCAGGCGGGCGGCCAAGCCGGGATCGGAGATCAGGAGGAGAGCGCGGGTCACCCCTGGATTGTAGGATAAATTATCCCGCCCTCGCGTCAAAAACCGTCGGTTTTTGACGCGAGGGCGGTCTTGTTACTCGGAACGCAGGAGGGTGATCTCGATGCGGCGGTTCTTGGCGCGGCCTTCGGCGGTGGCGTTGTCTCCGATGGGCCGATGTTCTCCGTAGCCTATGCCGGAAAGCCTCCCCGGAGCCACGCCGAACTCCTGCATGCGCCGGACCACGGCGTAGGCCCGCGCCATGGAAAGCTCCCAGTTGGAGCCGAAACGCTTGCCGCGGATGGGCACCGTGTCGGTGTGGCCTTCGACGCGGATCTCGTTCTTTAAGCTGACCATCTCGGTCGCGATGGTCTTGAGCACGGGCAGGGCCTCCTCCTTGAGCTCGGCCTTGCCCGAGTCGAATAGGATGCCGTCCTTGAGGTTCATGCGCACGCTCTTCTCGGTGATGATGATCCCGACGTCCTTGCCTTCCATGTTCTTCTTGAGCTCCTGGTAGGCGAAGACCTCGCGGTCCTTCTGGTCCGCCGCTTCCTTGATCTTGGGGTCGATCTTCCCGCCGAAAACGCTCTGTATCTGGAGGAGGGACTGGTCGATCTTGGGCTGGTCCTGGGGCTTGGTCTCCTTGGAAAGGGTGTAGGAGAGCATGATGAGGAACAAGATCATGAGATAGCTCATGAGGTCGCCGTAGGTGACGGCCCAAAGGGCGCCCCGGTTGAGATGCGCCTCGAGCTCCTCTTTCCTGAACCTATAGACGGCCATTATTTGAACGCCTGCAGGCGGCGCTCGAGCACCAGAGGCACCACGCCCTGCATCATGCTCACCACGCCCTCGATGACCATGGCCTTGACCTTGATCTCCTCCCAGAGACGGAATCTCAGCTTGCCGGCCACGGGGACGCAGAAGAAATTCGCGAAGATGATCCCATAGAAGGCCGTGGTGATGGCCACGGCCATGGCCGGGCCGGCTTTGGCCGGGTCCGCGATCTGCTGGAGCACGTGGATGATCCCCACGAGCGTCCCGATGAGGCCGAACATGGGCGAGAGCACCCCCGCGGTGCGGATCACGTTGATGATCTCATTGGCCCGGTCCACCTTGTTGTTGACCTCCATCTCGAGCACTTTGCGCACGAAGTCCGGGTTGTTGTATTCCATGGCCGTGGTCGCGGCCTGGGCCAGAAAGCCTCCCGCGACCCGGTCGTCGACGCCGCGCAGGGAGCCGATGCCGCGGGCCTGCACCTGCTCGGCCAGGCGCGTGAGCACCGGCACCAGGGCGGCCGGGTCCCCGAAGGAATCGGAGCGCAGCAGGCCGGCCATGGCGACGATGGTCTCCCGCACATAGCGCAGGGGGGTGTTGATCAGCATCGCGAGCACCGTGCCGCCGAAGACGATGATAATACCGTGCGCGTTGATGAAAAGGCTCGTGACCTCCCCGGCGGCTATGCCGAGGAGGATGAGCCCCGCGAATCCGAAGAAACCCACGACGCTGGTGATGTCCATTGGATGCTCCTACTCCGTCATCGGGTCTTGTTCTTCTCCAGCCAGGCGTTCACCACGGCCAGTTTCTTGTCGAACTCCGGCTGAAGGTCTTCCATGGCCTTGCGCAACTGCGCGAGCTTCGCCCGGAGCAGGGGCTCTTGGTCGGAACCGGGCGGCTCGGCGCGCAAAGCCTCCAGGGTCCGGGTCATCTCCAAGTCGAGCTCATCGCGTTTCTTGAGCGACTCTACCAAACTCTCCAGAGAGGCCTCCACCAGGAGCTCCGGGCCGCCCGCCCGCTTCCAACGCTCGGGCGCCTCCCGGAGCGCGTGCAGGATGTTGTTCTCCCAGAGGAGCCTGCCCTGGCGCTCGCGCTCGCGCGCCTTCTCCGAGTCGTCTAATCGGCGCTCGAGGTCCGCCATGCGCCCGATGACGATGGACAGGCCGGGAATCTCCAGGGGCGCGAAGGTCCGGGCCGGGCCCGGACCCGTGCTCCCCGGCGGGGGGGGGGCGGGGGGGGGGCGGGGCGCGGGCCGCGGGG
>CAYHRV010000008.1:0-23257 GCA_964359165.1 uncultured Elusimicrobia bacterium | reverse complement strand
CCTGGGGCGCTATGGGCGGGGGGGGGCCGGTACCGGGGCGCCCGGGGGGGGGCCGGGCGTGCCCGGGCCGCTCCTCTGCCTCTGGAACTGGCGCCTCCAAAGGCGCCGCGTTCTCGATTCTTGATAGCTGTTCTTTGAGCCTTTCCTTAAGCCGTTCAAGCCCCTCTTCCTTCTCCAGGAAGGCGAGCACCTCCGAGGCCGGGATCATGCGCAGTTGGGCCATGGCCAGGCGCGCCTCCAGTTCCTCCACCTTGCCCCGCACCGTCGAGTGATCCTCCCTTAGCCTCCGGTCGAAGCGGGCCGCGCGTTCCTGTTCCCGGATGCCGCGGAAGAGGTCCTCCACCTCGGTCTGGGCCTTGCGCTGGGCGTCCTCCCTCTCCCGGAGTATCAGATTGGCGCGCAGAGCCTCCTGCTGGGCCAGCTCCAGCCTCTTCTCCAATAGCTCCACGCGGGTATGGAGGAAGAGAGCCAACTCGGTCGGCGCCTGGGGCGGCTGGGGCGCCGCCTCCTCCCCTTCCGCCGGGGCCGGGGGAGAGGCCGCCTCGGCCAGCTTGCGCTCGAGTTCCTCGATCTTGGCCCGCATGGGGGCGAGCGCGTCCTCGGAAGGGGCGGCGGCCGACGTGAAATCACCTTCCTCTGGCGGCGCCTCGGGAGGAGGCTGGCCGCGCAGGGAGGCGAGCAGGAAATCGACCTTTTCAGCCATTGAGCACCCCCTCCTCTTGAGCGGGGAGGGCCTCCTCTTTCTGCAGTGTCTTGAGCTCGATGCGCCGTGTCACCGGATTGGTGATGCGGCCGTCGGCGATGAGCTTGGCGACCGCCTTGACGATGCGCTCATGCGTCTTCTTCACCGCGGCTTCGGAGGGCCTGCCCACCTGCATCATCTGCGCCAATATCGCCCAGGTCTTGGGCAGCATCTGCCCCCTTAGGGCCTCGACCAGGAGTTCGGGAGCCTCATAGAGCGCGAAGGCCCATTCCTCCAGGGTCACGACGGAGAGCACGAGCGACCAATCCTTTTCCTCCAAATCGGAGAGGTCCTCGAAGAGCAGTATCCGCTCCCGCGCCACGGCGTAGAGGTCGGGGTCGGTGGCTTCCAGCATGCCCAGGAGCTCCCGCTTGCCGCGCAGGTCGGAGGTGTCGATGAGCTCCAGCAGGTTCGAGCGTCCGCCCACGGCGCTGTCCATGCGCCGCTCGAGCTCGTCTTTGACCGCGGAGACGACCTCGGCCTCCACGAAGCGGATGCGGCTCAGGTGCAGGAGCACCTGGCTATAGGCGGAGGGGGAGAGTTGGGCGAAGAAGAGCTTCTTGACGTCCTGGCTCAGGTGCGCGGCCACTAGAGCTACGTTCTCCGGGTCCTGGCCGCGCAGGAGCTCGGCGAGCGTCTCCACCTGTTCCGGCCGCACGTTGAAGACGATCTTCTGCGGCCCTTCCTCCTCCTCTTCCTCCTCCTCGCCTTCCTTCTTCTTCCCATCCGCGCCGGCCCCTCCCTCCCCTTCCTTCCCCTGGCCGAAGTCCATCTGAAGCTGATGGGCTTGGGCTTGGGCCACGGAATCCATGGCGCTGGCCAGCTTGAGGAAGCAGGCGGCCACCACCACCAGGGTGATCAGCGTCATGAGGCTCACCACGGCGTACTTAAATAGGAGGCTCACCGACTCCTGCGTGTGCCATATCGTCTTCCAAGGAGGGGCGAAGGGCGCCCGGGTGATCGACATCTCATCGCGGTCCGCCTGGAGATTGAGTATCTCCCCGACGGCCCGGGTCAGGACGTCGTCCATCTCCGCGCTCACGGTGCGGTCCAGGACCACGGTGACCTTGAGCCGCTTGACGAAGGAGCTAGGGAAGGAGTTCTGCCTCTCATAGGACTTCGCGCCGAAACCCGGGGCCGCTTCCGGCGAGGGGATGCCGGGCAAGAGCTCCTGGCCTCCGCTCTGGGCCCCGATGTTCTGCCAGAGGAAGAGGGCGTTCCTCTCCTCACCGCCGATGGCCGCGCCGGCCTTGACCTCGAACTTCTCGATGCGCGTGAAATCGATGGTCGCGTCCACGACCACGCGGGAGCGGTTGGGGCCCAGGATGCGCAGGAGCACCGACTCCGCCTTTTCCTCGAGCGACCGCTCGAACTTGGCCTTGTCGTCGAGCGGGATGCCCGACTGGGCCTTCGCCCTCCCCGGGAGCAGGCCGAGCAGGAAGAAGAGCGCAAGGGAAGCCAGGGCCTTCATGGGCGCGCGGGAGGGCTTGAGGGGGATGCGGCACCAGAAGGTCGAGCCCTTGCCCAGTCCCGGGGAGTCCACCCCGGCCTCCCCTTGATGGGCCTTGACGATCTCTTGGGCGATGGCCAGCCCCAGGCCCCAGCCCTGCTTCTTCGCCTTGGGGTCTCCGAATTGCGATTGGTAGAACTTCTCGAAGACGCGCTTGCGCTCGGAGAGGTGGATGCCGGGGCCGGTGTCCTTGATCTGGAAGAGCAATCCGCGGCCGGTCAGCGTCACCTTGAGGTCCACCTTTCCGCCGGCCGGGGTGAACTTGACCGCGTTATTGAGCATGTTCTTGAGGGCTTTTGCGAGGTTCGCGCGGTCTCCATGCACTGTGACGCTCTGGGGAAGGCCCGTCGTGGTGAAAACGATGCCTTTCTCCTGGGCGGCGAATCCGATGCGGGGCGTGATGTCCGAGTCGAGCATCGCGGAGAGCTCGAAGGGGGACTTGGACATGCGCAGCTTGCCGGCCTCGATGATGGAGAGGTCGGTGAGGTCGGCCAGGAGGTCGTTGATCTTGTCGCTGCCGCGGACGATGTAATCGACGTACTTCTTCTGCTTGTCCTCATAGACCTGCCGGCTGAGCATCTCTCCGAAGCCCTTCATGGTGGCCAGAGGCGTCCTCATGTCGTGGACGGCCATAGACAGGAACTTGGTCTTCATGCTGTTGAGGCGCGCCAGCTCCTGATTGTTCATCTGGAGCCGGGAGGAGAGGTCCTCGAGCTGCCGGCTGCGCTGGAACACGGTGTTCTGGGCCGCGGCCAGGCGGTTCATGAAGGTGGCGATCTCGCGCTTGTTCTCCTGCTGGCGCTTCGAATACTTGTTGAAGTGGTAGAAGCCGGAGAGCTGGCTGACCACCAGCATGCTGGCGGCCAGCATCAGGAACAGAAGGGGGACGACGACCACGATCACAATGTCCATCGGATCTTATTGCCGCATCCCTTGGGCGCGCATGAACTCCTTGAGCTTGGTGTCGGCGGGATCGAGCTCCACCGCTTTCCGGTAGGCTTCGGCCGCGCGCTCCTTGTCGTTGACCGCGAAATAGGCGGACCCGAGCTTGGTCCAGGCCGCGGCGTTCTCCGGGTCGAGCCAGAGCGCTTCCCGGAGCAGAACGATGGCGGCTTCAAAGCGCCGCGCGTAGACCGCGTCCACGGCTTTCTTCATCTTGAGCTCGGCCAGGCGCCCGGGAGGCAGGACCAGGTCGCGGTCCACCGGCCTGCCGCTGAGTCCCGAGAGAGCGTCCAGAAGGTGCTGGTAGGCGCCCTTGCTGGGCTCCTGGCCCAGGGCCGCGTGCGCGAGCAGGAGGGCCCTGTCCTCATCGCGCGTCAGGTAGGCGTCGATGGCGGCATAGGCGATGTAGGCCGCCTCGGTCTCCTGGGCGAGCACCTCGGCGTCCTCGGGATGGGCTTGGAGGTCGAGCTTCATGACGATGCGCCGCAGACGCTCCGCCTTGGCGCGCCATTCCCCCCCGCCCAGCTTGGGGTCGATGCCGATGCCCGTGTCCAGGGCCGAGGAGGCCTTGAGGTAGTCGCGCTTCTTGAGCGCGGCCTGGGCCTCTCCGAGGAACTGCCCGGCGAAGAACTGCATCTTGCGCCCCTTCGCCGTGGGCGCGACGGCGCCGAAACGATACCCGAGGGATATCCTCTGGGACATTCCCAATTCGGGATGGCTGAGCACGGCCAGGTCCATGCGGTAGCGGTTCTTGAAGACCAGGCCGCCCCCGAAGGTGAGGCCCTCATCGGCCATGCCCAGGCGCACGGACACCATGCCGAAGGCGTACTCCGTGCCCAGGCGGAACTCCTTGTCGTTGGAGAAGTCGCCGGCGATGGAGAGGGGCCCGGCCACCCGGTAGGCGGCCCCGACGCGCAGGAAGGTCGGGAGCTTGTCGTCGGTGTCGCCGGTCTTGAGGCCCACGACGTTGGAGGCCACGGCGCCCAGGGTCAGGCGCTCGCCCATGAAGGGGCCGGCCTGCGCCCCGAAATCAACGCCCACGAGCCTGTCCGAACTGCCGGCCAGGCTGCGCTGGAGCATCTTGCCCCGCACTCCCAGGGACATGTTGGGGTGGAGCACCCCCCGCCAGCCGCTGGCGAAGGAGAAGGCGGTCTCGGAATAGCCGAACCCGCCGGTCGGCTGGTTGAACTCATCGCGCCCCTCCGCCCCCTGGATGCCCAGGCGGATGAACTCCAAGCCCCAGCCGCCGGCCGTCTTGCTCTTGTTCTGCGCGTAGCCCAGATAATCGTAGTTGGCCCCCTGGAAGAGCATGGCGCGCATGAACACGACTTCCCGCGAGGGCAGCAGGCCCAGCCCCGCGGGGTTGTAGTAGACGGAGGTCACGTCGTTGACCACCGCGGTCGCGGCCGAGCCCATGCCCAAGGAGCGCGCCCCGGCGCCGAAATTGAACAGGTCGCCCGGCCTTCCGGCGACGCCTGCGCAGAAAGCCGGGGGGATGGAGAGGGAAATAAGGCTGATGACGGCGAGGAATCCGCGCACGCTATAGTGTAGCCCGCTCGCGCGCTGAATCACGAAGAAACCACGAATGTGACTGAAAATCCAGCAAATTCCATGGAATTTGCTGGATTTTCAGGATAATCAGTGAATGACGCCGATCTTTAGGATGACCTTGGCTCCGCCGGATTGGAGCACGGCCAGGTAGATGCCCTTGGATACTTTCCGGCCCCCCGCGTCCGTGCCGTCCCACTTGACCTCGTTGGTCCCGGCCTGGCCCCCGGGTCCGCCCGCGCCGTAGCCGATCTCCCGGACCAAGCGGCCATACACGTCGTATATCTTGATGGACATGTCCGCGTTCGCGCTCAGGGTGTACACGATGGTCGTGTCCCTCTTGCGCGAGTCGAAGGGGTTGGGATAGTTGGCGGCGTCGGAGATCCCCCCCGGCGGAAGGACGCCGACCTGGACCTTAACCGGCTCACTCGGCGCGCTCGCCACCCCGGCCCCGGTCACCGACCGCACGCGCACATAGAGCGTGCCGGAGGGAAGATCCGTGCCCTGGAAGGAGCCTCCTGTGACGAGTTCGGCGGTGGAGGTGATGACCTCGGCTACGCGGACATCCGCGCGCATCGAGGATACGGAGGCGACGCTGCTCCGGCTCTTGGTCTTCGCGTTGTACCAGATGGGGCTGTCGCCCTTGCGGTATTCGACGAGGTAGCCGGCGATCCCGGTGGGGCCCCCGCCGACGGTCCCCCAGCTCACGAGCACCGCGGCCTGCCCGGCGGTCACCGCCGGCGCCGGGACCGGAGGGACGGTGAAATCCATGAGCATACCCGGGGAGATGCCCGCCGGGCTGAAGAAGCCGAAGGAGGACTGCGTCTTGACCGAGACATAATAAGTGGTGCCGCTCTTCAAGGGGAACCCTATGCCTTTGTAATCCACGGCCGTGACCGGGATGGCGGTGTAGGCGAGCACGTTCTGCCTGCCCGCGTCGGTGCTGGAATCCGTTCCCACCGCGTACCATGCCTTGTCCATGCTCCCGAACGCCACGGTGGAATTCCAGACGAAGTGCAGGTATTCGAATTGGCTGCTCATGGCCCCATCGAGCGTGACCACGGGCATGAGCGGGGTCTTGGAATCGAGCACCTTCCCCAAGGTCGTGGCGAAGGAGGTGCCGTTCAAGACCGCCCCGTCGGGAGCGTCCACGGAGAAGAAGGTCTCATTGCCCAGGGTGAACCCCGCCAGGGCGTCCACCGTGGCCGAGGAATCCAGGACCATGGTCATGAAGTATGTCGCCGTAGACGCGGTGACGGTCTGGGCGGCGAAGAAGACGATGTCGGCCACGCCGGAGCTGAAGGTCCCGCTTCCTACGATAAGGTCGCCGGAGCTCACAGCGCCCGAGCCATCCAGGTCCTTGACGATGCGGACTTCGCGCACGCTTGCCTCCTCGATGCTGCCCGCTTTCGCCAGCTTCAGCCGGGTCCAGGTCACCCGATCCCGCGAGGCGCGCACCAGGAGCTTGGCCGCCGTCGACTCCTGCCCCTGGTTGACCCCGCCGGGCATCAGGTTCTGCGGCGTCACCACGAGGTTCTCGGGCAGCTTCCGCAGGGGAACGGGCGCCACGGTCATCGGGAAATTCTGGTCCACTGCGACATTGGGGGAATTGAGCGTGAACGCGGACGCGGCGGCGACGGAGAGGCCGAAGGTCTTGGCCGGGTCGGCGAAGGGCGCGATGTCCACGGTGACCAGGTAGCGCGCGTGCGAGGTGCCGATCGTCTGGACGTTGACGAGGCTCACCCCGGCCGACCCGGCCAGGAAGGAGTTGAGGCCGGAGGTGATGTCCTTGTCCTCCGGATCTATGACGCCGTAGGTCCCGCCGTCGGTCCAGACATGCACCGCGGTGATATCCGCATCCGAAGCCGTGCCCGTCCTTTGCACGGACAGGCCGCTCCAGAGCAGCGCGTACTGAGTCGTATAGAGCTCCAGGGTGAGCATGACCTGGTTGGTGGCGCTCTGCACGAGCTGGCCGGGGGCCTTGGCCTGCCCGAGGGCGAAGAGCCCCGTCTGGGTGGCCTTCACCGTGGCGGAGGCCGATTGTATCGGGAAGCCCAGCGAAGAGACGCTGTGCGGAGCGGCCACGGTGAACACCCCCGGCGCCCCCAGGGAGGCGCTCGCTCCGTTGCCTCCGCCGGCCGTGATGGAGATGTCGTAGGTGAGGAAATAGGTCTGCGTCGCGACCCGGATGGTCTGGGTGGAGAAACCCAGCGTCGCGGTGCCCGCGACGAAGGAGGCGGTGCTCAGGCGCTGGTCGGAGGTGACGTCGAGGACCCCGTTGTCGTTGCTGTCGTAGAAGAGCTTTACGCCGGAGACGTCCGAATCCAGGCCGGGCGCCCAGCGGGACACGGCCAACTGCGTCCATTGTCCGGTGTAGGCCGCCATCCACGCCCTGAGGGTGAGGATGGGAAGGTTGGAGTCGCCCTGGTTGACCGAGGCGGGCGCGGAGCTGGCCGCCAGGACGTACATGAGCGTCGGGGGAGGATTGATGTTCAACGCCGAGGATTCGAAGCTGATGGCCAGGGTGTTGGGCGACTCGATGATCCCCGGCTCTCCCGCGGAGACGTTGGTCCTCAGCTTCACGGTGTTCTCGGGCTTGGCGGAGGAATTCAGATCGACCGTGACGAAGAAGCGCTGGGTCGCCGGGCCGAGCGTGGGCGGGGAGGCGAAGGCCAAGCGCACCGACTTGGGACCGTTCTGTCCGAACCGGTGCCCCGTGGAGGTGATGAGCACGTAGGAGCTCAGGTTGGCGGAGTTGAAGGACCCGATGTTGCTCACGTCGTAATACACCTTGACGTCGCCGAGGTCCGTGTCCGGGGCCGTGCCGATCTGGCTGATGGGCAGGATGAGCCAGCGGGCGTTGGACACGTTGGTCTTCATCTCCAGGGACATGACCGCCACGTTCTGGGTTCCCGGCTCGGCCCCCAGGACGGGGACTATGCTGGCGGTGGTCACCGAGACCGTGTTGGCGAACTGGTTGATGGGCGCCGGCCCGCCTTCCAGCGGGAAGGCGACGGTCATCGTAGAGACCTCGTTGGGGTAGTTGACGACCAGGCTGGCCGAGGTGGCCACCTGCAATCCGATCGTCCTGCCCGGGACCGCGCTCGGGCTCACGCCGACGGTGATGAAATAGCTCTGCGTGCTCTTGGAGATGGTCTGCGGCGTAGTGAGAGCGACGTTGGCCTGCCCGGAGAGGAAGGTGTCCAGGCCGTTGGTAATGGCGGAATCCATCGCCACCGAGAAGACCCCGTCGCCGTTGTCGAGCCAGACCTTCACCGCCCCCACGTCGGAGTCCTGGGCCGTGCCGGTCTTCTCAACGACCACGCCCTGCCAGGAGAAGTTGTTCTTGTTGGAGAGCAGGTCGAAGCGGAGCATGGGGATGTCCGAGGCCCCCTGGTCGACCCCGCCGGGGGCCAGGGACACCACCGTGGGGATCTGCAGGAAGTTCGTCGTCGCCTGGATGAGGGCCGTGGCGGTGACCACCGGGAAGGAGCTCACTACCGCGCTCAAGGGGGTGGCCATGCGGAGGTAGCTCGCGTTGGTCAGCTTCGCTCCCAGGCTCCGGCCCGGGCTGGCGCCTGGGCCGATGTCGTAGGTCACGAAGAACACGGCGGTCGTGCCCGCCAAGAGCTTCTTGTAATCTTCGTTGAGCTCGGCCGGGATGTCCATGGTAGCGAGCCCGGAGACGAAGGGCGCCGATCCCAGGAGCTTGTCGGTCACCTTGTTGAGCGGTCCTCCGTCGACGGTCAAATCCCTCCAGACGGACACCGTCGTGACGTCGGAATCCTGCCCGGTCCCCACCGCGCTGATCTGGAACCGGTTGACCACCGCGAAACCGATGTCCACCTGGGCCATGAGCTTGAGCACGGTATAGGATTCTCCTTGGAAGAAAGCGACGGGCATGACGTCCGTGGTCGAGACCGTCACGATGTTGTTCTGCTGCACCGTGCAGGCGCTGGAGATGATCGTCCCCGCCTCGGCGAATTTGACGATGTCGAGGGGGTTGAGCAGCGCCACGTTCGCGGTGGCGAACTCCACCTGGAACCAGTCGCCCAGGGTCGCGGTCGGCAGGATGTCGGCGCTCAGGAAGAAGATCGTCGGGGTCACGCTGACCGTGCGCGAGGAGGCTTGCGCCGTGAGGGCGACGGTGGAGACTCCGCCTGCGAAGGAATCATTGCCGTCGGACACCGCCTCGTCGACGGCCGGGTCAAAGCCTCCGTCCCCGTCCTTATCCCTCCAGACCGTGAGGCTCTTGAGTTGAGTGGAGGGCAGTGTCCCCTTGAGCTGGAAGGCGATGGAGTTGATGATGCTTGTGCCGCTGTTGGTCTGGGCCTGCAGGCGCAGGAGCTTGATGTTCTTCTCGTTGGGCTGGGCCACCACGGGGGAGAGGCTGACCCCGGCGATGGTCAAGTCGTTGACTCCGTCGCTGATGGGGATAGGCGCCGCCGAGGTCGGGAAGGGGCCTTCCGGGCTGGATGGGAACTGAAGGCCGAAATCCGAGGCCTGGAGGATGTCGAGCCCGACCGTCTCCCCCGGGGGAGCGTCGGACCTCATGCGCAGCGCCACGAAGAAGGTCTTGGCCGTGTCGTTGAGCTGCTGGGTGCTCCCTTCCGCGGAGAGATTGATCAACGCCGTCCCATTGACCAGCGGGGACCCCGCCTGCCGCACGTCCGCCGTGGATTGGAACACCCCATCGGAGTTCCCGTCCGTATGGACGCTCGCCTCCACGATGCTGGAATCCGCGGTGTTGCCGGTCTTGCGCACGCGCAGATAGAAGAACTTGGAGGTCGCTCCCGGGGGCGTCTGCAGGGTGAACTTCACCATGGGCACGTAGCTGTCCTGAAGAGCGCTTGCGGGCGCGGCCGGCGCCGTGGCGTAATAGACGGAGCCGAAGGTCGAGGTGGCGGCCGGGATGGCGAATCCTCCCACTTGGTCCAGGCGCGAGGGGATCGAGACGTTGAGGAGGTTGTCGCGCGCGCGCACCCGCGCGAAATAGGTGGTCGAGTTGAGCAGTCCGGTGAAGGTGTAGGTCGCGCTCTCCACCCAGGGCGAGGTGGAGACCGACGAGTTGAACAGCACGGAGGAGGAAATCTCGAACTGGAAGTCCCTGATGCCGCTGAAATTATCCGTGGCCGAGGCCACCAGGTAGATGGACTGGGTGGAGAGCGGCACCATCCAGAAAAGCGAGGGCTGGAGCACGGTGGTGTCTTTTAAGACGGTATAGGGGCCGGCCGTGACCTCGTTGCCCGCGCGGTCCGAGACGACGAACTTCACCTGGTTCGTCCCGCTCGCGCCCTTGAGCGTGGTCGTGGATTCGGGGAGGTCGAGATGGTAGAGGCTCATGGTCTCCACGGCCGCGCTTCCCGGAGCGCCGCTTAAAGCGAGGTAGCGCCCGTTATGGGGGGCCGTGGCGGCGATCACCTCCCAGGCCTGGCCCGCCGTGGTCGAGACCTCCGCCCGGAAGGCGCCTGCCCGCAGGTAGTCCGCCCGCAGTTCCGCCCCGGAGAGCCCCTTGGAGAGCACGCGCAGTTCGTCTATGCGGCCGTTGAAGGACCCGCAGGCGGCCGCGCTCCCCACCCACACATCCCCGGCCGGGGTGGCGAAGGAGCGCGTGACCGTGGCCACATGGACGCCGTCGGCATAGAGAGCCCCGCTTCCGTTGCCGTCATAGGTGAAGGCGACATGGTGCCATTGGTTGGGGGTGAAGGTGTAGTCTCCGGAATCCGCGGCGTCCAGGCAGAGTTTTCCGTTGCCCGTCGTGCCCGTTCCCGCGGAACAGCTCCCATTGATGCTCAGGCGCATGAGGTTGCCGTATTGGAGTATGCCGCCGCCGTTGGAGTCCTCGGGGTATACCCAGGCCTCGAGGGTGCGCGCGGAGTTGCCCAGGGGGAGGTCCGCGGCGGAGTTGGAATAGAGGCTGTTCGTCCCGTCGAATTTGACGGCTTTGCCGTAGAGGCCCTGGGCCCAGGCGGAGGCCCCGCTGAAGCCCAGGCGATTGGCCCCGGAGAGGGGCAGGGCGTAATTGCCCTGTCCTTCGTCGAAGGGATAGAGCGCCGCGGCCTGGTCCACGGGAAGGCGCAGGGGGCCGCCGTCGAGTCCCGAAAAGGCGTCCTGGATGTCGATCTGCACGGTCAGGCCGCTGGCCAAGGCGTTGAACTGGCTCTCCCCCAGGGCCCCGCCGCTGGAGCTGACATGGCGGAACGCCGAGGTGCTGGGACGAGCCAGGTCCATGGCGAAAGATATGGGCTCGGAATAGGCCGAATAGATCCCGGCCGCGTTCTGGGAACGGATGCGCCAGTAATAGGTCGTGCCGTGGGCGAGAGCCATCGGAGAGGTGAACGAGGGGGTGTTGAAGAGCTTATCCACGCTCAGGTTCGAGAAACTGGGGACGCTGGAGACCTGGACTTGATGCGTGGTCATGGGGTTGAGCTCGGACCAGGTGAAGACCGGAGAGCTCGCCCGCACGAAAGAGCCGTCCGCAGGATAGACGGCGGTGGAAGGGACGATGAGCGGGTCGACGAGCACGGAGAAGGGCCCGGCCTGATGCACGTTGCCCGCCATGTCCGAGACCGTGAGCCGCACCTGGTTGGTGGCCAGGCAGGGGGAAGACCCGCCGCAGACCACGCCGTTTTGCGAGGCGATGAGATCCAATCCGGTCGCCTGGAGCGTCTGGGCCGAGTTCGTGCCGTCGACGCCGGTGATGGAGGAGGCAAGCGGGGTGGAGACATAGACCTTGGCCGGACCGGCTCCGCTCTGCGCCCCCATATAAAGCCTGTCTTGGAAGGTCTTGAGGGCGAAGATGCGGTCGCTGTTGGTGGCCAGGTCCCGCACCCGCAGGAGATCCTTGCCGTCATGAGTGTAGACGCGTCCGATGCTGGGCAGGCTCGCGCCGAAATAGAGCCTGCCCTGATGCGCGCCCAGCGCCCGGATCTCGGTCTCGGGGGGAGTGAAGAACGTCCAGGCGCTGCCGTCGTAGGAATACACGCGCTGATTGTTCGTCGCGGCGTAGAGCTTCCCATTATGGGTTTGGAGGTCGTAGAAATTCCCCCCTGCCTGAAAATGGAAGGCCGGCGTCCAAGTGCTGCCGCTGAACGCGTAGAGGGTCGGGTTGCCCCCCGCGAAGAGCCGCCCGTTGTAGACTTCCAGGGAGAATATCTCGACGTTCGTGGACTTGTAGGTCTCGTACCAGGAACCCGCGGCCGGGTCATAGGCATAGATGCGCCCCTGGCTGCCGGTGGCGGCGTAGAGCCTGCCGTGGTACTCGGCCAGGGAGTTGACCCGGACCTCCGGCAAGTCCGCGGCCAGGGTCCATAGGGCGCCGTCGAAGCCCCAGACCTCGCCTCCCTCCAGCCCGGCATAGAGTTTCCCCTGGAACTCCATGAGAGCCAGCACGTCGTTGACGAAGGGATCGGGCGCGGCCCAAGCCGAACCATCAAAAGAGTACACCTTGCCTCCGGAGCCGCCGGTGGCCAAGCCCGCGTAGAGCCTCCCTTGGTACACGGCCAGCGAGGTGAAATACCCGCCCGCCGAGTCGGAGAGGGCCTCGGCCATGCCCCCGTCGTTCCAAGTGACGGAAGCCGCCGGATTGTGGCCTCCGGTCGTGTAGATCACCCCGAAAGTCCTGTTCCCGTCCAAAAGCCCCGTCCTCAGGCCGGAGGGCCCCGCCTCCTGCACCGTCAACTGCGCCGTCACCCCCGATTGGAGGTTGTTGGCGCCGCTCTCCGAGGTGAACCCCCGGGTGGAATCGAAGGTGCCGAAGCTCGAGGAAACTGGGGTGCTCATGTCCGTGACGAATTTTCCGGTGGTCAGAGGCGGCGAGAGCTGGCCCAGGAAATCCTTGGCCATGACGCGCCAGTAGAAGGTCGTGGCGTCGGCCAAGGTGAAGGTGCTGACATAGGCACCGAACACCGTGACCGCCGAGGTGCTGTGCGTGGCCACCGGGGTGGAGACGGAGATGTCGGGAGAGGAGAAGTCCTGGGCATCGTCGACCTGGAGCAGATAGGAGGCCGAAGCCCCCATCCCGGACGCCGTCTTGGTGCTCGGTCCGGCCCAGAGGAAATTGGTCCGGGTCTGCGCGTAGGCCCCGCCGACCGGATAGCTCGGCGTGGAGACCGCGGTCGCGGCCACGGTGTCGGCCAGCACCGCGAAGGGCCCGGCCGTCTGGAAGTTCCCCGCGCGGTCGGGGACGATGAATCGGACCTGGTTGGTCGCGGCGGCCCCGGCCGAGGAGTTGGTCGAATGGGCGAGCGTCATGTCGCGCAGGACCAGGGTGTCCGGTCCCAGCCCCCCCTCCGCTCCGGGGAAGGAGAGATAGGCGTAGCCCGCGGCGGGGGTGGTGGCGCTCACCACGGCCCAGGTGTTGCCGGCCGTGGTCGAATACTCCACCGAGAAGATCCCCGGAGCCGTGGCCGCGTGATCGGAGGCGACCTGCTCCGCCGTGGCCTCGTAGTTGAGGATGCGCACCTCATCGATGAGACCCTGGTAGGGATTCTCATAGACGCCGGAAGTCCCGATGGCCGTGCACAGGGCGAAGGGCTTGTCGTAGGTGCCGCTGTTGGCTCCGTTGCCTCCCACGGAGTTGAGCACCCCATTGACGTAGAAGGAGGTCTTACTCCCGCGCACCGTCATGGCGACATGCTGCCAGACGCCGGCGGAAACCACCCCGGGGAGCGTCGCGAATCCCGCGCTCGTCGCGTTGGTGAAGTAGAGCTTGGAGTTGTCGATGCGCAAGAGCCAGTTGCCGTTCCCCGCTCCCGGGCTCACGCTTCCCACCCCGCCGATGATCTGGATCCCGGTAACGCTGTCGGGGTTGATCCACGCCTCGAAGGTGAACTCGCTCCCGGCGGCGAAGTTGAACGGGGCGCTCGAGGCGAGCATGGCTTGGGCCCCCTCGCAGCGCAGGCCGGCGCCGAAGGGGGTGGCCCGATAGGCGGCGGAGGAGGCATTGATGCCGATCAGCGTTCCCGCCAGCGAGTTGGTGCTGGCGTCCACGGGGAAGGAGCCGTCGCGCTCATTGAAATGCCACAAAGCGATGGTCCCCGCGTTCGGGCCGAAATCTAGCTTGCGCGGGAACCCGGCCAGCCCGTCCGCGAAGGTCATCTGCGCAGTCGCTCCGCGCAGGATGTCCGTGTATTGGGTCTCGCCCAAGGCACCGCCGCTCGAATTGAAGAGGAGATAGCTCGAGGCCGACGGACTGGAAGCGTCCACCACGAAACTACTGTAGGCGCTCCAGGGTCCGGAGACCCCCAGCGAACTCAGCGAGCGCACGCGCCAATAATAGGTGTTCCCCTCCGCCAAGGTGAAGGTGGACTGGTAGACGCCGACCACGCGAGAAAGGCTCGTGTCCGCGACCAGGGCCGGAGTGGAGATGCTCAGGACGATGCTTCCCGGGGAGAAGGAGGGGTCGTTGGCGGCCGCCTGAAGATAGAAGCGCCCGCCGTTGCCCCCCGGACCGGCCATGGCGGCCACGCTGGTGGTGCTCGGGCCCGCCCAGTCGAAGTTGGGGCGCGGACCCGTGTAGACCCCATTGGCTGGCGCGATCGGCGTGGACAGAGCCACGGCGGCGTTGGTGTCCACCACCAGGCCGAAGGGGCCGGACACCTGCGCGTTGCCCGCGGTGTCCGCGGCATAGAAAAGCACCTGATTGGTGGCTTGGGCCCCGGCGGCGTTGCTGGTGGAGACGATGAGGTTGAGGCCGTACACCGAGATCGTCTCCAGCGCCGAGGAGCCGTGCGCGCCGCTGCGCGCCACCCAGGGGCCCGAGCCGGGGGTGGTGCTCAGCACGAACTGCCAGGAATTGCCGGCGGAAGTGGAGTAGGCCGCGTAATACGGGTCACCCCGGAATCGATCGTTATAGACCTCTTCCGCGCTCAAGACGCGGTTGAGGATGCGGGCCTCGTCAATGGTGCCTCGGAACTTGAGCGTGGCGCCCTCTCCGGCTCCGACATAGAGAGTCCCCGCCGAGGTGGCTACGGCCCCGTAGGTGTGGCTTCCCACGAAGACGCCGTTGAGGTAATAGCGCGCCGCGCTCCCGTCATAGGTGAAAGCGGCGTGCTGCCAGACCCCCGTGCTCAATACCGGCCCCGCGAGATTGGACACCCCGCCCATGTCCGAGGAGAGCTTTCCGTTTATCATCCCGAATCGCATCAGGGTGTTCGATCCCGCCGCTCCCCAGGTCACCAGGCCGAGCGTGGTCTGCGTCGAGACGGGGTTGATCCACGCCTCGATGCTCCGCACCGCGGCGCCCAGGGGGAGGGAGGAGGGCGATGCGCTCAGGTTCCCGGACCCGTCGAAGAGCAGACCGGTGCGGAAGCGTCCCGCCGCCCGAGTGACGACGCCGGAACCCGAGAGCTGGATGCCGGCGGTCCCGGAATCCTTCCAGACCGAACCCGAGGGGTCGTCGAAATGCCAGAGCCCCACGGTGCCTTCCACGGGAGCCAAGGGCGCCAAACCGTCGAGGCTCAGGCCCGATAGGGCATCCTGCACGGCGAGCTGGACCGTCACCCCCAAGGCGAGGTCGTTGACCTGCGCCTCGGCCAGCGCTCCGGCCGTGGAGTTGAAGCTGCGGAACAGGGAGGCGGAAGGCGGGGTCCGGTCGACGAAGAAGGGGCCCAGGTCCTGCTGGGTGCCCGGAGTGTCGCTCCCATCGAAGGCCTTCACGTGGAAATACCAATCATTGGCGTCCTGGGTCGCCGTGGTCGTGGTTTTCCCGGCGTTCCAGAGCGGCTCCGTCCCAGTGATCGATGTCGCGGGATTCTGGTCCCAGCGGGGGTGGAAGTGGTTCACGTTGCCGAGGTTGAAATTGCCGTTGAAGACGATGGAGGAGATATTGACCCAGGTCCCCGTAGCCGTCTCGGCGGCCACGAAGGCGCTGGCCGCCACCACCGCGCGCGTGGCGGTCTGGATGGGGAAGCTCAACGCGGACACCGCGTCCGTGGTCCCGGAAAGCAGGATGTCCTCCGTGCTGCCTATCTGCAGGCCGAGGGACTCGCCGATCTGGGCCGCGCCGGTGATGTCCCAGGAGAAGAAGTAGGTCTTCGTCGAGGGGGTGATGACCTGGGTCTGCCCCGCGGCCACGAGGTCGAAGGTGGCCTTGCCGACGGCGAAGTCTTGGCCCAGGGTCAGGTTCGAGTCCAAGACCGGGGAGAAGAGCCCGTCGCCGTCGTCCTTGTACATCCGGATGTTGGTGACCCCGGCCTCCGACCCCGACCCGAAATGGCCGACCGAGATGCGTTGGAAGGTCGCGTAGTCGTGGTCGGTCCAGAGCTGGAGCTTGAGCAGTCCCACGTCCGTGGCGTTGCGATACATCGTGGTCGGACTGATATCCGTCCCGCTGGACTGGAGGACGTCCTGGACGTCGACAAGCACCGTCGAAGTGGACCGCCCATAGCCCGCCATGTTTCCGAGCAAGGTCCCGTTGTTGCCGTTGGCCGAGGCGTCAACCACCAGGGTCCCGGTCCCCACGAGCGCGTCGAAATGGTGCAGGAGGGCGGTGCCTCCGTCGGTGGAGTTGCGCAGCGCGGGGACGAAGCCGGATGTGTAGCGCATGAAATTCGAGACCCGCACCTCGTCTAGGACCCCGGCGAGGTACCCGCCGCCTGCCGGATTGGGCCCTCCGAAGGCCAGGTCGCTGGTGTCGGCGAGCACGCCGGCGGACACCGGCCCGGTGGAGAGCATCTCGCCGTCGACGAATATGCGCTTGCCGTTGAGGTCGTTGTAGGCCGCGGCCACGTGATGCCAGCGTCCGTCGTCGACGCGGACGGGCGTTCCTTCTCGATTGGCGCATAGGAACGCCGGACCGATGAACAAGGTCGGCACTCCCGCTCCGCAGCCCGCGCCGTTGAGCCAGAGCCGGAAGCCCTGAGTCAGACCCCCGTTGGCCCGCGTCACGATGGACCGGTCTGCCCCCGAGTCCGTGGTCTTCACCCAGGCTTCGACGGTCAAGGCGCCGATCGCGTTGAGGCTCCCGCTCGTGGGGACGCGCACCTGGTCGTCGACTCCATCAAGGAGCAGGGCGGGCAGATCGGTCCCGGGGATACCGGCTCCTCGCACGGTGAAGGGCTGGGGATCGAGGCGGACGGCCACGCTGGAGCCGTCGGTCTGCAGGTTCGCGGGCTCGAACTGCAAGGCGACGAAGTAGGTCTTGGTGGTCGTATTGATGGTCTGAGCCGGGCTCAGCGTGAGCGTCGCCGCGCTCGAGACGAACACCGCCGGCGAGGTGCGCAGGGCGAAGGAATCGGCCGCGTCGAAAACGCCGTTGGCGTTGCTGTCCTGATAGACCGCCACGTTCTTGACGGCGGAGTCGGGCACGCCTCCGGTCTTGCGCACCGCGATCTTGAGCCAGGTCAGGGTCCCCGAATCTACCCAGAGCTTCACCTTCAGGAAGGCGGTCGTGTCGCCCTGGAGCGCGGTGGGGATGGCGACGCCGGTGGTCTCTTCCATAAGCGCGTTGGCGAACACCCCGGCGGCGGCGTTGGAAAGGCCCGAACGCGAGCCGAGGCTGTCCTTGACGGTGAGGGCGAAGTAGTAGGTCTTTCCAGGCGGCACGGCCACCAGTTGCGTGCGCACGGTTCCTGGGATTTGGCCGTCGGCCGCGATGAGCGATTGATTGGGGACCGCCTCGTATTTGGCTTGCGAGTCCACGACCCCGACCGTGCTCCAGCGCAAGTCGTAGACCGCGCCGGACTGGAGCGTGGAGGCCGAACCGTCCTCGCCGGGCACCGTCCACGTGAGCGTCATCCACGCGCTCGAGGAGGTTTCCACCGTGTTATCTTGAGCCGCGGCCAGATCCGCGATGGCCGCGGGAGCCGCCAGGAAGGCGCTCTGCTCCACCGATTCGGACGATCTCAAGGACTCGCCGTCTTCCGCGGTCACGGCCCAATAGGCGGTGGTCTCCTTCTGTATGATGATCTTGAGGCCCCGCGCGGCCGGGGTGATGCGCGTGCTGTACGGGGAGGAACCGTTGAGGCTCACGCGGACAGGGACCTTGAGCGTGGTGCTCGAACCGGCCACCGTGGTGCCGATCCGAACGAGATAGCGCAGGGAAGCGGCGGGAGTCTCGGCATCGGAGCCGTTCCCCCAGGAGAGCGTCAGCACCCCCGAGGTCGCGAAGATCCCGTATTCCTGGAAGGAGGCGGAAAAGCCCGAGGAAGGCGCGGAAGGCGCGTTATGGGAAGACGCGAGATCGTTGCGAAGGATCGACTCGTCTTGCGCCGAATCGCCGGCCAGGACGGCGTCCAGGTCGCCGTCGCCGTCGTAATCGCCCCAGGATGCGCCTCGCGACTCAGAGCCGGATCCGGCCAGCACGACTTTGGCGAATGTCCCTCCGCCGTCGTTGCGCAGGAGGATCTTGTCCTCGCCGCCGCCGGTGGCCGCGAGGATGTCGAGGTCCCCGTCGTTGTCCGCGTCGCCCCACACTGCGCCCCGGGTGTCGCCGCCAGAGCCTGTCAGCGTGATCTTGAAGAAGGTGCCGCCCCCGTCGTTTCGCAAAAGGACCTCGTCCTCCGCTCCGCCGTTGGCCACGAGAATGTCGAGGTCCCCGTCGTTGTCGTAATCCCCCCAGGCCGCGCCGTAAGACGCTCCGCCCGAGCCCCCGGCCATGACGAGGGGGACGAATACCCCGCTCCCGTCGTTGCGCAGGAGGACCTCGTCCTCCGCTCCGCCGTTGGCCACGACGGCGTCCAGGTCGCCGTCGCCGTCATGGTCCCCCCAGGCCACGCCATTGGAGTCGCCGCCGATCCCGACGATCGCCGCGCTGGAGAACGAGGTCCCGTTGTTGCGGAGCAGATATTCATCCTGCGTCCCGGCGTTGGCCACGAGCGCGTCGAGATCCCCGTCGTTGTCATAATCGCCCCACGCCGCGGCCTTCGAGTTGCCCGCCGTGCCCGTGAGCGCGACTTTGGTGAACGCCCCGCCGTCGTTGCGCAGGAGGAACTCATCCTCGTTCCCGGTATTGGCCACCAGGGCGTCGAGGTCCCCGTCGTTGTCGTAGTCTCCCCACGCCACGGCGGTGGAATCCCCTCCCGAGCCGGCGATGGTCACTTTCGTGAAGGCGCCGTTGCCGTCGTTGCGCATAAGGAACTCGTCGGCCCCCCCGCCGTTGGCCACGAGCGCGTCGAGGTCCCCATCCTTGTCGTAGTCCCCCCAGGCGACGGCCTTCGAGTTCCCGCCGGTCGCCGCCGGGTAGCGGACATACGCCTCGGCCGTGGCCGGATTGGAGAGCAAGGACCGGACGCCGGTCGAGTCCTTGGCCGTGATCGCGAAATAATGGGTGGCCTTGGCTTCCAGATACTGGAGGAGCGCCGTCTGCGTTTCCCCGGGATTGACGTTGGTGGAGATGGAAAGGGTGAACGGCGCGGCCAGGTACGCCCCTGCCGCGGTGATGGGGGCCAGGGTCGAGTAGCGGATGTCGTAGAGGGCGCCCGATAGCGCCCCGGAATAGCCGTTGTCTCCGGGCGCGGTCCACTGCAGGGTCACCGTCATCGACGACGCGCCGAGGCCCGTGGAGGAGATGGCCGAGACCCGAAGGTCCGTGACCCGGCCGGGGGCGATGAGATAGCTCGTCTGCTCCGTGGAGGAGGAACTGCGCAGGAACTCGGAATCCTCGGTGAGCACGGACCAATAGACCGTGGTCTCCTTCTGCATCACCAGCTTGATGCCGCGCGCCGCCGATGAGACCTGGGTGCTATAAAGGAAAGATCCCCCTCCGGCGAAACCGTCGAGCGAGTAACGGGAGGGAAGCTTCAACGTGGTGCTGCTTTCGGCCACCGTGGTCCCGACCCGGACGAAATAGCGGAGGGTAGCCGTCGAATCCTCCACATCCGACCCGTTGCCCCATTGGAGCGTCAGCACGCCGGAGCTGGCCGAGGCGTCGTACTCCTGGTAGGAGGCGGAGAAGCCGGCGACGGGCGGGGTCGGAACACTGTGGGCCAGCGCCGCGTCGTTGCGAAGCACCATGACCTGCTTGTCGTCGCTCGCCGCGGCCAGGTCCAAGTCGCCGTCGCCGTCGAAGTCTCCCCAGGTTATCCCATGGGTATTCCCGGCCGTGCCCGCCAGGATGAACTTGGAGAAAGTTCCGTTGCCGTTGTTGCGCAGGACCACCTCGTCGCCTCCCCCCGCATTGGCCACGGCTAGGTCCAGGTCGCCGTCGTTATCGTAGTCGCCCCAAGCGACGCCGAAGGAATCCCCCCCGGACCCGGTGAGGACCGCTTCCGTGAAGGTCCCGTTGCCGTTGTTGCGCAGGAGGCTCTCATCGGCCCCGCCGCTGCGGGCCAAGGCCAGGTCGAGGTCCCCGTCCTTGTCGTAATCGCCCCAAGCAATGGCGCGCACCGGGAACCCGAACCCGTTGAGGGCCGTTGTGACGCTCAAGGCGCCCCCGCCGTTGTTCCTCAACAGCACCGGGTCCTCGCCGCCGTTGGCCACGGCCAGGTCCAGGTCCCCGTCGTTGTCGTAGTCGCCCCAAGCGATGCCTTGCGAGGAGCCGCCGGAGCCCGTGAGGGTGGAGGTCGAGAATGTCCCGTTGCCGTTGTTGCGGGCCAGGACCTCGTTCTCCGCGCTCTGATTGGCCGCGGCGAAGTCCAAGCGCCCGTCGTTGTTGAAATCTCCCCAGGCGTTGCCGCCGGCGGAGTTGCCGCCAGAGCCGGTCACCGCGACGGCCGTGAAGGCGCCCCCGTCGTTGCGCAGGACCACCTCGTCGCCGATGGCGTTGGCGTTGGACACGATGTCGAGGTCTCCGTCGTTGTCGTAATCGCCCCAGGACGCGCCGAACCCTCCCATTCCCGGGACGGCGACCTGCACGAAGCTCCCGTTCCCGTCGTTGCGCATGAGCCGGCTGTCCGAGAGCAGGAGGTCGAGGTCTCCGTCCCGGTCATAGTCCCCCCAGGCCGCCCCCGGATCGCTCCCGGAGGTCCCCGGCAGGAGCAGTATGTACCCGGTGGCGATGGCATTGAGGTTCGAGAGAGCCGACCGCACGCCAAGCCCGTCCTTGGTCGTGATGGCGAAATAGTGCGAGGTCCGGACATCCAGGTCGGCGATCACATAGGTCTGAAGTTCTCCCGCGTTGACCGAACTGGCGATCGAGACCGTGAACGGCGCGGTGGAGTAGTCGTTCCAGCCCAGGATGGGGGCGAGGGTCGAATAGCGGAGGTCGAAAGTTCCCCCGGCCAAGGCCCCCGAATAGCCGTCATCGCCCGGGGCGGTCCACTGGAGGGTGACCGTCATCGTGCTCGCGCCCAGGCCCGTCGACACGATGGAGACGACACGCAGGTCCGTCACCCGGCCCGGGGCCACGAGGGACGCGGTCTGCTCCGCGGACTGCGCCGAGCGCGCGAACTCGGAGTCCTCCGCGGCCACGGCCCAATAGACGGTGGCCTCTTTCTGCAGGACCAGCTTCATGCCCCGGACCGCGGAGGAGACATTCGTGCTGTAGGGAAGGGAGCCCGAGAACCCACCCACGCTGAACCTCGACGGGATCTTGACCGTGGTGCTCGACCCAGCCACCGTGGTCCCCACCCGGACGAGGTAGCGCAGGGTGGTTGTCGAATGCGGCGTGTCCGAACCGTTCCCCCAGGAGAGGGTCAGGACGCCCGAGCTCGAAGCGATCCCATATTCCTGGAACGAGGAGGAGAATCCCCCGGCTGGGGCGGTGGGCGCGTTATGGGTGGAAGCCGTATCGTTGCGCAGGATAAAGTCATCGACGTTGGAAGCGGCGAGCATCGCGTCGAGGTCGCCGTCGCCGTCGAAATCTCCCCAAGAGGCTCCCAGCGTGCTCCTCCCGGTCCCGCCGAGGACGACGGGGGTGAAATTCCCCACGCCATCGTTGCGCAGGAGGGTCTCGTCCACGCCGGCGAAATTGCCCAAGAGCAAGTCGAGGTCCCCGTCGTTGTCGTAGTCGCCGGCGGCCAGGCCGTAGGTGTCCCCTCCGGACCCCGTCAGCGCGGCGGAAGTGAAGGTCCCATTGCCGTTGTTGCGGACCAGCAGCTCGTCGCCGTTGGTCCCCAGCACGAGGTCCAGGTCGCCGTCGCCGTCGAAATCCCCCCAGGCGAGGGCTCGATAGTTCGATGTCCCGGCGACCGACGAGGTCGAAAAGACGCCGTTGCCGTCGTTGCGCGCCAAGACCATGTTCGCTGCCGCGTTGGCCACCGCGAGGTCCAGGTCCCCGTCGTTGTCGTAGTCTCCCCAGCCGACCCCCCAGGATGCGCCCGCCGTGCCGGTAAGAGTGAAGGTCGAGAAGGTCCCGTCGCCGTTGTTGCGGGCGATATATTCGTCCTGCCCGCCGGCGTTGGACACGGCCAGGTCCAGGTCGCCGTCGTTGTCGTGATCCCCCCACGCCACGCCGGCGGAATCCCCTCCCGAGCCCGTGAGGGCGACGACGGCGAAGGCCCCCCCGCCGTCGTTGCGAAGAAGGACCTCGTCCTGGCCGCCGGCGTTGGCCACCGCCGCGTCGAGATCTCCATCGTTGTCGTAGTCCCCCCACGCGACGCCCCGCGAGTCGCCGGCGCTTCCGGCGACGGTGAGGCGGGTGAAGACGCTGTTGCCGTCGTTGCGCAGGAGCGTCTCGTCCGCCGCCCCGCTGTTGGCCGTTATCGCGTCGAGGTCCCCGTCCCGGTCGTAGTCCCCAAAGGCCAGATCGTAGGCCCCGTCCGCCGTTCCCGACAGGGCATCGACATAGGCCTGGGCCGTGGTCGGGTTCGATAGTCCCGAGCGGACTCCGGCCGCGTCCTTGACCGTGATCGCGAAATAGTGGGTGGCCTTCGCCTCCAAGAGGGGGATCGCGTAGGAGTGCGTCTCGCCAGGGTTGGCGTTGGTGGCTACGGATATCGTGAAGGCCGCCGCCGCGTAGGCGTTGGTGCTCGTGATGGGAGCCAGGGTGGAGTAACGGATGTCGTAGGAGCCGCCCGTGATGGCTCCCGTGTAGCCGTTCTCCCCCGGGGCCGTCCAGGCCAGGGTCACCGTCATGGAGGAGGCGCCCAGGCCGGTGGACACGATGGAGGCGACCCGCAGGTCCGTGACCGCCCCCGGAGCCGCCAGGAACGCCGTCTGTTCCGCGGACTGCGCCGAACGCTGGAACTCCCCGTCCTCGGTCACCACCGCCCAATAGACGGTGGTCTCTTTCTGCATAACGAGCTTCATGCCCCGGACCGCGGAGGAGATCTTCGTGCTGTAGAGGGAGGACCCGCCGCCGGAATAGCCGTCCAAGGAATATCTCGCCGGTATCTTGAAGGTCGTGCTCGACCCAGCCACCGTGGTCCCCACCCGGATGAAGTAGCGCAGGGAAGCCGTAGAGTTCTCGACGTCCGCGCCGTTGCCCCAGGACAGGGTCAGAACGCCGGAGGAGGAGGAAAGACCGTACTCCTGGAAAGAGGCTGAGAATGCGCCGGGGGGCGTCGGCGCCGCATGGACGGCCGCCGTATCGTTGCGAATAAGGAACTCGTCCTGGTTGGAATAGTTGGCCACGATCGCATCCAGGTCGCCGTCGTTGTCGTAGTCACCCCACGCGACCCCGTATGAGTTTCCCG
>CAYHRV010000007.1:17502-31288 GCA_964359165.1 uncultured Elusimicrobia bacterium | reverse complement strand
GGGCGCGGTGGAATCCTTTCCGGGCCTGGGGCTGTGCGTGGTCGCGGCCGGAGCTTCCACCGGGCCCGCGGTATCTTCGATATAACGGATGAGCTTCATCTAGATTATCTACTTTCTGAGAGGCCCTCAACGGGATATACTCCGGGGATGGCGACTCCTTCGGGCCCCGCGCAAAAGGCTCGAGGATGTTGAGGGCGCTGGGGGAGCGCCTGCGCGCGCTGGCCTTGGATCCGAGGAATCATTTCTCATCGGCCATCCGGCGCCTGATGGGACCGCGAGAGGCGGTCCGCTACGGACAACCCCTGCGGCGGATGATCCTGGCCATGCCCGCCATGATAACGCAGCTGCGCAGATGGAGCGACGGCTCGGGCCGTCCCCCGCGCGTCCTGCGCATGCAGAGGTTCGCGCTGGCCTACCTCTATGACCCCATCGACTTCTTTCGCGCCTCCAGCTCCGGGCTGTTCCGATATCTCGATGACGCGTATCTGCTCGCCAGGATCTACCATCTCACCCTCCGCGAGCGGGACGCTTCCGGGAGAAAGAATCATGGCGACGACCCGGCGATATCCAAGGCCGTCCCGGAGTGGATAGACCTGGCCAGACGCCTCCTGCCCCGGGAGACCTCCCGGATCGACGAACTTCTCGACGAGGCGGCCCGCGGGGACGCCGGACTAGGACGCCGGCGGAAAGCGAGGCTGGGCAAGGGATGAGGCTTTCGTCGGTAGACGGAACTTCTTTATCAGGTGCTCCGTCATGGGATTGGGCCATTTTCG
Organism: uncultured Elusimicrobia bacterium; assembly: GCA_964359165.1. Lineage (GTDB taxonomy): Bacteria > Elusimicrobiota > Elusimicrobia > UBA1565 > UBA1565 > CAYHRV01. Next base: position 30,515 of record CAYHRV010000007.1, on the reverse strand, counting down.
CCGCCGGGAGACCAGATAGACGGATTCGTAAAGCCCTAGCGATCCCCTGAACTTCAGGCTCACCAGCGAATTCCGGGGCCTGTTGACCGACACCGTGTAGGCGTTCAAGGGAGCTATGCCCCTCCCGGAGACCGCCAGGTGCCGCGCCAATTCCGCGTCCTGGACCTCGGCCACGACCCTGGGCTCGACCTTCCATCGCGCCAGGAGGTCGAGGATCTGGCGATGGACATGGCTGGGCCAGGAGGGAAGGATGAACGGGGCGCCGTCGAGGTCGCGGGGCATGAGCCGGTGGCGCCGCGCGAGGGCGGGAGCCGCCGCGAAGACGATCGGGACGTTCCCGACGAAGTGGTTCGACATCTCCAGGCCATAGCCGCGAAGGCTCATGTCGGTCATCAGCAGGTCCAGACGCTGCTCCCCGATGTCCGCCTTCAGCTCCTCCATCCGCCCTTCCCGCACGGTGACATGCGCCGAGGGGAAGCCGGAGAGGATGCATTCGAGCAGGGCGTGGCCGAAGGCGCGCGGGGTCCCGCTCAATATCCCGACGCGCAGGACGGGCCTTCCGATGCGCGGACGGTCCTTCAAGGTATCCTGGAGCTCCTGACCCATCTCGAAGATGCTCTCGGCGTAATCGAGGACGAAACGGCCCTCCTCGGTCAGATGCAGGCGCTGCTTCCTGCGCTCGAAGAGCGGGGCGCCCAGGGAGCGCTCGAGCTGCTTGAGCTGGGTGCTGACGGCCGGCTGGGAGAGGAGCAGGGTCTCGCACGCCTTCACGATGCTGCCCGATTTGGCGGTTATGTAGAAGTAATAGAGATGGTGATAGTTCAGGGGGATCATAAATTAAATCGATATGAGTGTACAATATTATCTAATTGGTGAAACTCATAATCCATGTCATACTCCAGGCAAGGCGATGAAAGCCTTTGGAGGCCATAAGCCATGACTGCCGAAGCGACTCTGACGAAAACCGACATCCTGCCCTTGGGAGACCGGGTCTTGGTGCGCCCCATCGAAACCCGTGAACCCAGGCGCGGCGGGATCATCATCCCGGATTCAGCCAAGGAAAAACCCCAGGAAGGCGAAGTCGTGGCCTGCGGCAAGGGCAAGCTCTCCGAGGAGGGCGCGCTCATCCCCCTGGAGGTGAAGGCCGGCGACCGCGTCCTCTACGGAAAGTATTCCGGCAGCGAGCTCAAACTCGATGAAGTCGAACATCTCATTATGCGCCAGGATGACATCCTGGGCATCCTGAAGCGGTCTTAAGCGCAACCAGAGAGGTAAAGGAACATGGCTAAACGGATCATTTACGCGGAAGAAGCGCGCAAAAGCCTCAAGGACGGCGTGGACAAGCTCGCCGATGCCGTCAAGGTCACGCTCGGTCCGAAAGGCCGCGCCGTGGTCCTGGACAAGAAATACGGCTCTCCGGTGATCGCCGACGACGGCGTCACGATCGCCAAGGAGATCGATCTGGAGGACCCCTTTGAGAACATGGGCGCTCAACTGGTCAAGGAGGTCGCCTCCAAGACCAACGACATCGCGGGCGACGGGACGACCACGGCGATCGTGCTCACCCAGGCCTTGCTCGCCGAGGGCGTCAAGAACATCATGGCCGGAGCCGCCCCCAAGAGCATCGAGAGCGGCATGCACAAAGCGCTGGAGGTCGTGGTCAAGGAGCTCAAGAAGGACGTCAAGCCCGTCAAGACCAAAGAGGAGAAGGCCCAGGTCGCGACCATCTCCGCCAACGACAGGACGATCGGGGACATGATCGCCGAGGCGATGGAGAAGGTCGGCCACGAGGGCGTGATCACCGTCGAGGAGAGCAAGACCGCCGAGACGACCCTCGAGGTCGTCGAGGGCATGCAGTTCGACCGGGGCTTCATCTCGCCCTATTTCATCACCGACGCCGAGCGCATGGAGACGGTCCTCGAGGACCCCTACATCATCCTCACCGACAAGAAACTCTCGGCCATGAGCGACCTGCTGCCCGTGCTCGAGAAGATAGCGCAGGCGGGCAAGGCCTTCCTCCTCGTCGCCGAAGACGTGGAAGGCGAGGCCCTGGCCACCCTCGTCGTCAACCGTCTGCGGGGCACGCTCAAGGCCGCCGCGGTCAAGGCTCCGGGCTTCGGGGATCGGCGCAAGGAGTTGCTCCAGGACCTCGCCGTCCTCACCGGGGGCTCGGTCATCAGCGAGGAGCTCGGGCAGAAGTTTGAGAAGACCACGCTCGATATGCTCGGCCGCGCCAAGCGGGTCGTCATCGACAAGGAGAACACGACCATCGTGGGCGGCGGGGGCGACAAGGCCAAGATCAAGCAGCGCGCCGACGCCCTACGCAAGCAGGTCGAGGAATCGACCTCCGAGTACGACAAGGAGAAGCTCCAGGAGCGCCTGGCCAAGCTCTCGGGCGGCGTGGCCGTCATCAGCGTGGGCGCGGCCACCGAGACCGAGATGAAGGCCAAGAAGTCCAAGGTGGAGGACGCCTCCAACGCGACCCGGGCGGGCGTCGCCGAAGGGATGATCGCGGGCGGGGGAGTCGCCCTTCTTCACGCCTCCGAGGCCCTTCGGAAGTTCAAAGGGGCCAACGATGACGAGAACACGGGCGCCCAGATCGTCCGCTTAGCCCTCCAAGCTCCGCTGCGCCAGATCGCCGACAACTCCGGCCTCGAGGCGTCGATTGTGGTCCAGAAGATACTCTCCTCGGGCAACGGCATGGGCCTGAACGCTCAGACCGGGGAGTACGTGGACCTCTTCAAGGCCGGGATCGTCGATCCGCTCAAGGTCACGCGCACGGCGCTGGAGAATGCCGTCTCGATCGTCGGCACCATCCTTACCACGGACTGCCTGATCGCCGAGATTCCCGATAAGACGGTTCCGGCGCCCTCGGGCGGCGGCGGAGACATGTACTGACCGGCCTATGAAGCGGTGTGAAGCGACGACGCTGCCCTCATCCTATTCGTCCACGCACCGCTGTCTTAAGACGAATGGGGTGAGGAAGTCCGGCAGGAAGCTGCTCTGCGCCCATCACAGGAATATGCGGGCACAGCCTCCTCCTCCGGTCCTCTGATGGCCTGCCCGGCCCCGCGAACCGGCGAGGGACCGGCGCCCTCATGGCTGGGCTGGGCCTGCGCGTCGGCGGCTGGGCTAGGCGCTCGGGTCAAAGCCGCCATGGAGGCGGGCCAGTCGCGGGTCCGGGAGAGGGACGATGAGTCCCGCCGGACCAGACAGCCGGAATGGCCCGCGTCCCCTGAGTATTGCGGCCCGAAGCCTTCGAAACAATTCGGGCGCGCTTTCTTCTTGATCTGCTCACCATAGGATTTCCGCCGAACCTTGCCATTACCAAAGATTTACCTCCATGAAACACCGGCTTTACTCCATTGAGCCATGCTTATGGTGAGGCGCGCGGATTATTATGAAACTCCATCCTTTCCGACAATGCCTGCTGATGGCCGCGTTTTTGGCGCTCTCGGCCAAGGACGCGGCACGCACGAGCACCGCGCCGTCCTCCCCGGCGGCGACGCCGGGTGACGGGGTCATGGCCGCGCCTACTCCTCGGCGGGTGCTTCTTATTTCGGAAGCCGTCCCAAAGCCCATCTCTGCGAGTTCCGAAGTCCGGGTTCCCGCTCGGACACGGCCCCGCCCCCGCTTCAACCCCCGGCCCTTGCAGAGCGCCTTCAACGGCACGGCCTCGGATAAGGGGTCCATACGCTGGGATGGACCGACCGTGTTGACGGGCTGCGTGGTCGGCCAACCCTGCGCGTGCAGCTTCTCCAGCGGCGTCTGCGTCTCCGGTCCCGCCGCGGTAAAGCCCCCGCGCTCGAAACCCCGCCGCTGAGCGCCGCGTCTGGGCCACTGGCAGGGCATCAGGCTGTCTGTTATAATGAGACGACAAGAAATAAAGACCATCTTGAAGTTGCGCCGGCACGACCCGCGGAAAGAGATGGATTTTGAATTGAAGTACCTCCGGTCTCTCTCCATGCGGCAAAGGTTCCAGCTCATGATAGGCAAGAGCAGGGAAATGGCCGCCTTGCTGGAGAGAAATGGACACCGAAAGTCTTTTGAAGTCGTTAAAAGAACATAACGTCGAGTTCGTGGTCATCGAAGGTGAGCGCCGAGTTCGGAGAAACGCCGGTGCATTTCGCCTCTCTCGAAGACCTTATCAAGATGAAGAAAGCCGCGGGTCGTCCCAAAGACAAAGAAGATCTCAAGTATCTTCTGAAGCTCAGGAAGCCTTGACTCCTCTCGGCGCGTCGTATTCGCTCGCTTGAATATCCTGCAAGCAAGTCTGGTCCTCCTGGCCGCGGCGGGCGGGGGGATATTCGCCGCGTTTTGGGGGCTTAGGCGATTGTCGCGCATCGCCGAGGTGGGAGCGGCCTATAAGGCCAAGGTCGTCTGCTCCGCCTTGTTCGTCTCGGGACGGGAACTCTCCGCGGTGCTCTCCGAGGACGTGTCCGTCGACGACTACCGCATACTTCGTCCGTTCCGGACCGTCGTGGATCGGGAGAGGGGCGCGGTCACCTGTTCGTTCCTAGGCCTTAAGCCGCGCACCGCCCTGTTCCGGCCGGGTCTGGGGGCGACGCTCTGCCTTGGAGAGGCCCCGCCGCAGGCTCCGCCGCGGACGAGAGTCGAGGCTCCCGCGCCGGCTGACCCATCTCGTCCGTGGCCGCAGGGAAACGCGCCTACCCCGGAGCCGGGACCGCGCTGGGACGCGGTCCTGGAGAGGGCTTTTTCCGAGCCGGATGCGCGCAAGCTCCGCAGGACTCGGGCCGTCGTCATCGTCAAGGACGGCCGCCTCCATGCCGAGCGTTATGCCCCGGGTTTTGACTCGGCCATGCCCCTGTGCGGCTGGTCCATGACCAAGAGCGTGCTTAACGCCCTCATGGGCCTGTCGGTGGGGGCGGGCCGGCTATCCCTCGATCGGACCAAACTGTTGCCCGAGTGGTCCTCGCCCGGCGACCCGCGCGGAAAGATCCGGCTCGAGGATCTTCTGCGCATGAGGAGCGGTCTTGAGTTCGCGGAAATCTACTCGGACCCCCTGCGGGATGTCACGCAGATGCTCTTCGCCCGGCCCAGCGCCTGGACTTTCGCCGCGGATAAGCCCCTGGCGCATCCTCCCGGGACTTTCTGGTCCTATTCGAGCGGGACGACGAACATCCTCTGGCGCGTCCTGCGCCGAGCCCTGGAGGACGCGGGAGAAGACGCCCTCTCTTTCCCCCAGCGGGCTCTTTTCGGCCCGCTGGGCATGAGGAGCGCGGTGCTGGAGCCGGACGCTGGGGGGGATTTCGTCTTCTCCTCCTTCCTCTACGCGAGCGCCCGGGATTGGGCGCGTTTCGGCCTGCTCTACGCGCAGAACGGGGTCTGGGAAGGCCGCCTCCTCCTGCCGGAAGGGTGGGTGAAGGAGAGCCGGACGCCGACGCCGCAGTCCCCGGAGGGCCGCTACGGCGCGCATTGGTGGCTCAAGATCCCCAAGGAATTCGGCGGCGAGAGCGCGGCCGCCCGCCGCGTGCCCGGGGACGCGTTCTTCGCCCTGGGCCATGAGGGGCAGACGCTCGCGGTCATCCCCTCCAAGGGCCTGGTGGCCCTTCGCTTAGGACTCTCCGTGCGCATCGACGCCTGGGACTTGGCCGCCTTTCTAGCCGACTGCGTCGAGGCCGCGGGTGAGTCTAGTTGATCGGGATGCTCTTCTTGTTGGCCGCCAGCCAGGCGTCGAAGGTCAGCAAGCCCGGGTGGATCGAACGGCTGAACTCCAGTGAGCGGGCGCCGCAGAACGCCTCGTTGAAGTCGGCCTTGTACTGGAACATGTTGCCGAGGTCGTCGGCGCCGGGGAAGCCGAAGCCGCGGTAGGCCGCGGGGGTCACGGCGTTGTAGCTCACCGGCAGGCCCAGGGCCGCGGCGAACTTCTCCGCCATCTGTCCTCCCGTGAGGTGCTCGCCCGCGATCCCGACCGTCTTGCCCGCGAAGGCCGCGCCTTTCTTGAAGATGCCGTAGGCGCACTTGCCTATGTCCTCGGCGCAGATGCCCGGGAGCTTCTTATCACCCATCGGGAGGGTGATCGACAGCTTGCCGTCGGCCCCCTTCTTGGGTCCCATCCCGAAGTGGATGAAGTTCTCCCAATAGAAGGAGGTCAGAAGGATGGTCGCCGGGATCCCGCTCTCGAGAAAGAACCGGTCGGCCTCGCCCTTGGCGTCGAAGTGAGGGACCTTGTACTTCCCCTTCAAGGTCGGCATCCGCCCGTCGCTGAGCGGCACCTTCTTGCGGGTGTCGTCGAGAGAGGACCAGATCGCGTGCCGGACGCCGGCGGCCTTGGCCGCCTCGGCCATCCGCTTGGCCTCGGCGAGCTCCTGTTCCGGAGAGAAGTGGGCCCAGAAGAAGGTGACGCAGAAGGCGCCGTGGGCGCCGGCGAAGGCTTTGCGCATGCTCGCATCGTCATCGACGTCGCCCGCCACGACCTTGGCGCCGAGAGCGGCGAGAGCCTTGGCCTTGTCCGAGCCCGGGTCGCGGGTGATCGCGCGCGCCCCGAACCCGCCGTTCTTGTCGGCGAGGATGGCGCGCACCAGGCCGCCTCCCTGCGCTCCCGTCGCTCCGACTACCGCGATGACCTTTTTATCCGCCATTAGGGCCTCCTTTGCGAATGACGCCGCGCAGCGCCGCCTTGGGCTTGGAGCCGTTGCGGTTCCCGTTGACCTTGGTGAACTGTTCCTCCTCGGTGGAGCCCTTGAGGGCCAAAGTCGAAGATTCTCCGCCCGAGACCACCCGGTTGACCTCGTCGAAGTAGCCGGTGCCCACGAACTCCTGGTGCTTGGCCGCCTGGTAGCCGGAAGCCTCGCTGAGGAATTCCCTCTCCTGCAGGCGGACGTAGGCGGACATGCCTTCCTCGCGATAGGCGGAGGCGAGCTCGAACATGGAGTGGTTGAGCGCATGGAAGCCCGCCAGGGTCACGAACTGGAACTTGTAGCCCATGGCTCCGAGCTCCCGCTGGAACTCGGCGATGGCCGCGTCGTCGAGGTTGCGCTTCCAGTTGAAGGAGGGGGAGCAGTTGTAGGCGAGGAGTTTTCCCGGGAAGCGCGCGTGCACCGATTCGGCGAAGCGGCGGGCCTGGGCCATGTCGGGCTTGGAGGTCTCGCACCAGAGCAGGTCGGCGTAGGGCGCGTAGGCCAAGGCCCGGGCGATGGCCGCGTCGATGCCCCCTTTATAAGGGAAGAAGCCCTCGGGGGTCCGCTCCCGGGAGGCGATGAAGCCCCGGTCGCGCTCGTCGGAATCGCTGGTGAGCAGGCTCGCCGATTGCGCGTCGGTGCGCGCGACGATGAGGGAGGGGATGCCCAGCACGTCGGAAGCCAGGCGGGCGGAGACGAGCTTGGTGATGAACTCGTGCACCGGTACCAGCACCTTGCCTCCCATGTGTCCGCATTTCTTGGCCGAGGCGAGCTGGTCCTCGAAATGCACGCCCGCGGCCCCGGAGACGATCATGGACTTCATGAGCTCGAAGGAGTTGATCGGGCCGCCGAACCCCGCCTCCGCGTCGGCCACCAGGGGGAGGAGCCAGTGCTTGACCTCGCGCTTTCCCTGGGCGTGCTGGATCTGGTCCGCCCGCATGAGGGCGTTGTTGATGCGCTGGACCAGTTGGGGGACGCTGTTGACCGGATAGATGCTCTGGTCCGGGTAGGTATGCAGGGATTCGTTGGCGTCCGCCGCGACCTGCCAGCCGCTGACATAGATCGCCTTGAGCCCGGCGCGCGCCATCTGGACGGCCTGGTTGCCGGTGAGGGCTCCCAAGGCGTGGATATAGTCCTCGGTGTTGAGCAGGTGCCAGAGGCGTTTTGCCCCCAGGAAGGCGATGGTGTAATGCAGGCGAATGGAGCCGCGCAGGCGGACGACGTCGGCCGCCCGGTAGGGGCGCTCGATCCCATGCCAGCGGCGGCTAGAGGACCAGGACTTCTGCAGTTCGCGGCACTCGCGTCGGTTCTCCATGATAGACCCCCGGTGGACTCTAGGCTAAATGTTCATACGCCGGCACGGTGAGAAAAGGCTCGAACTCCTTGGAGGAGATGAGCCGGTCGAAGAGCCGCGCCGCGAGGGCGAGCTTTTCCTCCTCGCAACGAACCGGTCCCGACCGGATACCGGCCAGTTCCTCTGTAAGAAATTGTCGCGCGAGCTCCAAGGTCACTCGGCGCCCGTTCTCGAGCTTCGCGCCGTGGCGCACCCATTGCCAGACCTGGGCGCGCGATATCTCGGAGGTCGCGGCGTCCTCCATGAGGTTGTAGAGCGGCACGCAGCCGTTGCCCGAGAGCCAGGCGGCCAGATACTGGACGCCCACGCTCAGGTTGGTGCGCAGGCCGCCCTCCGTGACCGTCCCCGCGGGGACGGAAAGCAGGTCGCGCGCTCCGATCTGGAGGTCCGGCAAGCGGCGTCCGAGCTGGTTGGGCCCGGGCATGAGCCTATCGAAGGCCTCCAGGGCGATGGGGACGAGACCCGGGTGGGCGACCCAGGTGCCGTCATGCCCGTCGCCCGCCTCCCGCTCCTTGTCGGCGCGGACCTTGGCCAAGGCGTCCTCGTTGGCCGCCGGGTCGCCCTTGATGGGGATCTGGGCCGCCATGCCGCCCATGGCATGGGCGCCGCGGCGGTGGCAGGTCTCGATCAAGAGGCGCGAGTAGGAGCGCAGGAAATGCGTGGTCATCGACACCTGGGCCCTGTCGGGGAGCATGAAGTCGGGGCGCTTGGCGAACTTCTTGATGAAGCTGAAGATGTAGTCCCAGCGTCCGCAGTTGAGCCCGGCAGAGTGCTCGCGCAGTTCCCAGAGGATCTCATCCATCTCGAAAGCGGCGGGGAGCGTCTCGATGAGCACCGTGGCCTTGATGGAGCCGCGCGGGACGCCCAGGGCCTCCTGGGCGGCGAGGAAGGCGTCGTTCCAGAGCCGGGCTTCCAGGCGGCTCTCCAGCTTGGGGAGATAGAGGTAGGGGCCGCTCCCGCGCGCGAGCAGTTCCTTGGCGTTGTGGAAGAAGAAGAGGCCGAAGTCGAAGAGCGAGGCGGAGGCCGGAGCGCCGTCCACCTGGAGATGCCGCTCCTCGAGGTGCCAGCCGCGCGGCCGGGCCATGAGCACCGCGGTCTTTTCCTTGAGAGCGTAGCGTTTTCCCTCCGGGCTCTCGAAGGAGATCGTCTTGCGCACCGCGTCCATGAGGTTGGCCTGGCCGAGCACGGTCTGCTCCCAGCCCGGCGAGTGAGAATCCTCGAAATCGGCCATGAACACCTTGGCGCCCGAGTTGAGCGCGTTGATGATCATCTTGCGCTCCACCGGGCCGGTGATCTCGACGCGGCGGTCTTGTAGCTCGGCGGGGACGGGGGAGACGGTCCAGCCGCCCTCGCGGACGCTCCGGGTCTCGGGGAGGAAGTCCGGAAGTGCGCCCGCGTCAAATCCCTTCTGGCGTTCCCAGCGCAGGGACAGGAGTTCGCGCCTGCGCGGCTCGAAGGCGCGGCAGAGTTCCGCGGTGAAGCGCAGGGCCTCGGCCGTCAATACCTTTTCAGCCCCCGGAGGCACGGGGGCCTGGAGCTGGACCCGTTTGATCGAGGCGCGAGCGGCCGCGGCGGTGCCGGTATTCATAAGGGCATTCCTAGGGACATGACAAATATCACCTACTAGAATGATATAGGACATTATCCGGCCTGTCAAGCATTTACAGCATCCCGCGCCGCGGGGCTATGCCTGAAGAGGGTTATCTTATGAATGGAGAAGTTTCGGGAGGTCTCTAGACGCGGCGCTGGTTCCCTTGCGGAGAACCAGCGGGGGCCTACATGAACGAGCGGCGGGCCATGCCTCCGCGGCGGCTGCGCCAGCGGATGCTCGCGAAGGTCTTGGGCTTGGGCGGCTCCAGCTTGGGGGGGGCGGCGTAGGCGAAGGTCGGGAGCATGGCCCGGGGGAACACCACGCCGACGAATTTCTCGATGGCCGTGATGACGCTCTGCTCCTGCGGGTCCATGAAGGTGATGGCGTCGCCCACGGCGTAGGCCCTTCCCGTGCGCCCGACGCGGTGCACGTAGTCCTCCGGGTGCAGGGGGACGTCGTAGTTGATGACATGGCTGATCTCGCGCACGTCGATGCCGCGCGCCGCGATGTCCGTGGCGACCAGGATGCGGATCCTCCCGTGTCGGAAATTCTCCATGGCCGCGGTGCGCTGCCCTTGCGAGCGGTCGGCGTGGAGCACTCCCACGGAGTATTTCTGGTCCATGAGGCGGCGCGCCAGCCGGTCGGCCCTGTGCTTGGTGCGGCAGAAGACGAGCACCGAGCGCATCTGCGTGTCCTTGAGCAGGGCGCAGAGCAGGTCGTTCTTCTGGGGCTGGAGGACGGGGTAGACGACCTGGCTGATCCCCTCCGCGGTGGAGCTGGGGCGGGATATCTCGATGCGCTCGGCGTCGCGCAGGGCGAAGGCGGCGACCTGCTCGACCTCGCGCACCAGGGTGGCCGAGAAGAGCATGGTCTGGCGCGCGCGCGGGACGCGGTGGATGATGGCCCGGATGTCGGGCAGAAAGCCCATATCGAGCATGCGGTCGCCCTCGTCGAGGACGAGGTGGTCGACGCGGTCGAGCTTGAAGGCCCCGCTCTCCAGATGGTCGAGGAGGCGCCCTGGGGTGGCCACGATCACCTCGCAGCCCTCGGAGACGGCCTTCCTCTGCTTGTCATAGCCCAAACCGCCGATGATCACCGCGCTGCGCATCTTGGTGAAGCGGCCGCAGTCGCGCACCGAGGTCTCCACTTGGGCGGCCAGCTCCCGGGTGGGGACCAGCACCAAGGCCCGCGGCCCGGGACGGGGATGTTCGAGAAGATGATGGAGTATGGGGAGCATGAAGGCCGCGGTCTTGCCGCTCCCGGTCTGGGCGCAGCCGAGCAGGTCCTTGCCGCGCAAGGCCAGAGGGATGGCCTTGAGCTGGATGGGGGTCGGTTCGGTCCAGCCCATGGCCCGGGTCCCGCGCACCAGGTCAGGGTGAAGTCCTAGTCCCGCGAAGGGCATATCAGCGTCCTCCCCGCGGGAGGATGCTCGTTGTCGGGGTCCATGTCGGCGTCCTCCCCGCGGGAGGATGCCCGTCCCGGGGGCGAAACGCCGTTTCATTTAGAGCTTCCTTTTTCATTTTTTGTCAATCGCTCCTTGTACTCCTAGAGAATATCATATACTCGGCCCATGGGGGTGGAATCCAACGGGGTTGAGCCCCGATCCGCCGACCCGGCCATCATCTCCGGCGGGATGGGCGTGTGGATATCCTGGTGGGTCCTGGCCAGGATCGTCTCCATCATGGGGGGGCTCGGAGTGGTCTCCGGGACCGCTCTTGAGATCGTCCATGCCCGCGTGCTCCAGCAGGGCGACCCCGGCGGGCACATCCGCCGGGCCTTCGCCGAGCTCGCCAGGCTCCAACCCTCCCTGGCTCCCGCGCTGACCAGGCTCCTGCAGAAATTCTACATCGAGGGCGGGAAGGCGAAGAAGGCATCCTACAAGGGCGTCCCGATGTGGAAGCTCCGCCGCATCCCGGAGGCCTCCGAGGACCGGCTGTCCTTCATGGAGCCGGGAGAGGACCTCCAGGTCTTGACCGTCGCCGCGAATTTCGCCGAAGTCTGGCTCGCCAAGGAAGGCCACTCCGGCAAGGTCGGGATCAATTACCTGCGCAAGATCGAGCGGCCCATCCCCTGGAACCTCTACGGAGCCATGCTGGCCGACGTGGATTACGTCGTCATGGGGGCCGGGAGCCCCTCCGAACTCCCCGGCATGATCGACAAGCTCTCCCAAGCGGAGCCCGCCTCCCTGCCCTTGCGGGTCTACGGCTCCGATTCCAAGGCCGCCGGCTACAGCGTCATGGTCCGTCCCAAGAAACTGCTGGGAGAAGACGCCCCCCGGCTCAATAAGCCCAAATTCCTGGCCATCGTGTCCTCTTTCGGCTTGGCCAAGCTGCTCGCCGGCGACCCGGGGACGCGCCCCTACGGCTTCATCATCGAAGGCCCGGAGGCCGGCGGACACAACGCCCCTCCCGGGAAGAAGAGCTTCGACAAGGACCGCAAGCCCACGGTGGTATATACCCAGGAGGATAGGGCCGACGTCGGAGCCATCGCGGGCCTGGGCCTGCCGTTCTGGCTGGCCGGGTCCTATGGGAGCGCCGAGGGCCTGCGCCGCGCCAAGTCCATGGGCGCCGCGGGCATTCAAGTCGGGACGGTGGCGGCCCTCTCCCAGCAGTCTGGGATGCGGCCGGATTTGCGCGCCCAGGTGCTCAAGCTCGTGGCGGAGGAGAAGATCGACGTCGTGGCCGAGGCCCTGACCTCGCCCAGCGGGTTCCCTTTCAAAGTCGCCCAGCTCCCCGGGACTCTCGCCGCTCCGGGCGTCTATGAGAGCCGTAAGCGCCTCTGCGACATCGGCCAGCTCCAGACCGGCTACATCGACCCGGAAGGCAACCTCGATTTCCGCTGTCCGGCCGAGCCGCTCTCGGAGTTCGCCCGAAAGGGGGGCAAGGAGCAGAACACCGTGGGCAGGGTCTGCCTGTGCAACGGCCTGATGGCGACGGCGGGTTTCGCTCAGACTAGGCCGGACGGCTATCAGGAACCCCCGATCGTCACCCTGGGCGATGATTTCACCCTCGTGCGCGAGCTCATGTCCCTGCTCGCCCCGGGTCAGGAAAGCTACTCCATCGGCAAAGCCCTCGGCCACATCCGAAAAGCGGCATGAGCCGCCGTTTCCCCGGGACGCTCGCCCTCCTGTCTTCCATCCTCTTCCTGCCCGCGCAGGCATGGGCCACCGGGCTTCCGGCGCCTCTGCTGCTGGCGGGATTGGAGATGTCGCTGGGGCAGGCCGTATGGCTCCTGCTGGTGTGCTCGGCCGCGGTGACGGGCCGGCTCGACCAGGATAAATGGGGGGGGTGGAGCAAAAAGCTCCTGGCGCCCGCCACCATCGCCCTGGCCAGCCTGCTCATTCCCGTCGCGATCCTGCTTCCCGCCTGGCCCGTCGGCGCCCAGGCGTATCACCGACTGCGCCTGGAGCCCGTCCTCCTGATCCTGC